>JBILRD010000296.1:0-3528 GCA_044372845.1 Saprospira sp.
AGTCATCTATCTCAATAAATACAGTATTATAAGTAGTTGAATGTATTTATTAACTATTTATCCACATTAGATTATAAAAAAGAGGTTTATAAGTCCATTTAACTCCCTTTTTATCGAATAAAATAATAAAAAAGTCTAAAAAAACAAGTTATAAAATATAAAATCATATTGTTTGAACTCCAATAAACTTCAAAATAAAGTTATAAACATTAATAATAATATTAATATATATAATATTGTTTATCAATAATTTATAAAATAACTTAAAATTAGAAATTGTTAATAAACAGCTTATTTAAACACAAGTAACACACATATTATCTTTGTAAAATTTATTAATTTTTAGCCTCGAACTAAATTTGTTAATAAAACGAAAGTTTGACACATTGATCATGGTATTTATTAACAAATAGTTTTAAACAAAGCAAATTCAATAAGTTCTCAACAAACTAATAAATAATGTTTATAACCCATTTAAATATCCATATAACGATAATCAAAATTGTATAGAAACTGTTTATAAGTATCAATTCAATCTTGATAAATTTTAAAAGTAAAAGTTTATCAACATTTGAACAGTCATGATGATATATGAATTGATTTAAAAGAATTTTTTAAAGAATAATAATATTCATTAATAATATCTTCTATTCAATCAAAAACATTTTGTTTAATTCAGTTAATGGCTATCCAAAATTATTTTTAAAAAGAGACTATACTTATCTTTGCATCAAACTTAATAAAATGAATAAAGTTATTTTTCCAAGAATTATTGGCTACTGGTTAATCATCGGATTGATTATGGTTTTCTTTCAGGTAGTGATTGGCGGTATCACCAGATTGACGGATTCCGGTTTGTCAATTACCGAATGGGATGTCATCAAAGGGGTTATTCCACCCATCACCGAAGTTCAATGGGAGGATGCTTTTCAAAAATATAAAAACCATACCAAACAGTTCGAGGCCATTCATGCGGACATGAATATGTCTGAGTTTAAGTTCATTTATTTCTGGGAATGGTTTCACCGTCTATGGGCCAGAACCATGGGGTTTGTTTTTATAATTCCATTTGTAATTTTTTGGAGAAAGAAATGGCTTAAAAATTCGCTTATCAAAGATTTGGGTATTGTAGTTGCTCTCGCGGCTTTGGCAGCAGTCTTTGGTTGGATCATGGTTCAAAGCGGCTTGAACACCGAACAATATGTTTGGGTAGATGCCTATAGGTTAACCATACATTTATCTATCGCTGTCACGCTAATATCCTTCCTATTCTGGACTACTTGCAAAGTATTACAACCAGTCACCATTTATCAGGATCAAAGTGCATTGAAAAAATTTGCCTGGTCAATTATTATTGTCATTGCTATTCAGTTGTTATTGGGTGGCCTTATGTCTGGAATGAAAGCTGGATTAGTCGCTCCATATTTTCCGCACATGGGACTCGAGGAGAATGGTTCCTGGATATGGATTTCAAAGATTATTTTAGATCCGGAGCAATGGCATATGGATAATATGATGAAATACAACAGCAACAGCTTTGCACCATCTCTTATTCAGGTTTTACATAGAAGTACAGCTTATATATTGTGTATTCTGATTGTAATTTTCTTTATCAGAGTAAATAAAACAGCAGCTACCGGCCTATTAAAAACAGCTAACTATATTTTATTAAGCAGCCTTTTATTACAGGTAACCTTGGGAATATTAACAGTGATCAACAGTTTAAATTCAGATATTTTTCCCTTGTTAGGTGTATTACACCAGGCATTTGGTATATTGTTGATGTTATCAATGCTTTTTGTAACTTATCAATTCAGTAAAGGCGGATACAAGCAGATTTAAGTAACTAATATTAAAAGCAGATGAGATTTTTTAGCAGAGTATTTGATTTGTTATATCCAAACCTCTGCTTTGCCTGCAAGAAAAATAATGTCAGCAAAGAAAAGTCCATCTGCCTGAAATGTGAATATAAAATATCATCGACCAATTATCATGAAATGCCGGACAATCCGGTTTCAGAGCGATTTTTTGGCAGGGTGAATATTCACAGAGCCAGTACCGCCTTCAGTTTTTCAAAAGGGGGATTAGTTCAGGATCTTATACACAGTCTCAAGTACGAAAATAAACCTGAAATAGGAGTAGAGCTGGGTAAAATTTACGGCGCTGTACTTAAAGAGCATCCTTATTGGTCATCTCTGGATATGATTATTCCCGTTCCTTTACATCCAAAAAAAGAATTTCAAAGAGGTTACAATCAGGCAGAAATGTGGGGAAAAGGCTTGTCAGAAGTTTTAAAAATTCCTGTAAACAAAGATATTCTTATCAGGACTGATTATTCAGAATCTCAAACCAAAAAGGCGAGAATGGATCGTTTTCAAAATGTTCAGGATGTCTTTAAAGTCAATCATCCAGAAAAATTGACCGGCAAAAGAATTATGATCGTCGATGATGTTTTGACAACAGGAGCTACTATAGAGGCCTGTGCTTCCAGGTTATTATCAGCAGCAAATGTAGAAGTCAATGTAGTTTGTATATCATTAGCAGGATAAAATGATCAGAATTAAATATTTAAGTCGGGAAGAAATGCTTGCCATCAAGGAAAATGTTTGGGAAGTATGTAAACAGGTATTTGAAATTTCTGAAAGTGATTATTATCACAGATTAAATATTTTTAAATCATTTACTTTGTTCTATGACAATGAAAGGATTATTGGATTTTTATCCTTTCATGAAGATGAACTTGTAATTGACAATAAAAAAATACTTTTAATAGGGGTTGGACATGGAATGGTTTTAACCGAATATAGAAATAAGGCCTTGGTACAAAAAGCCAGTTGGATGTATTTATTGAAAAAAATAAAAGCCAATCCGTTCAAGAGGATAGTTATGTGGGGAATGGCCATCTCCCATCTTTCTTACAGAATGGGTATGAGAGCATCAAAATATCGATATCCAAATTCAAAAGAACAAACACCTGACTTTTATAAAAAGATACTCGACTTTACTGGACAGAAATATTATAAGGATTCTTATAACAAGGAAAATTATAGTGCAGCAGTCAGGTATTTTATCAAAGACCCTGCTGTAATACCTTCTGAAGAAGATCTTAAAGATAAGGATGTAGCTGAATTTGTAAGATTGGTACCTACAGCACTATATCCGGAGAATAAAAGAGGTGTACTCTATGTTTTTCCTGTCTACAAGAACTTAGTATTCTGGATTAAGAGAATGTTGTTGAAAACTAAAAAGAATAAAAAAACATAAAACTATAAAAGATGAAAGAGCTAAAATTTACCGTCCTTTTTTTGTTATTTTTCCTGTTGAAAACACAAGCACAAAGCTCTTTTAACTATCAACTTTCTTTAGTACCTGTCAATGTTCCAAATTTACCCGGAATACATTCCTATGCCTTTGCCCAGCATGAAGGAAAATGGTTGATTATTGGGGGAAGAAGAGATGGATTACATGCCAGACAACCATTTAATGCCTTTCCGGCTGCTCAGAATAATACAGATATTTATGTAGTGG
>JBILRD010000297.1:0-3527 GCA_044372845.1 Saprospira sp.
ATTTGTAACTAGCAGAATGACCTTTTCTCCCTATGCCGGTCGCATCGAATGTCGAGATTTGGAAACCGGTAATTTAATTTGGACTTCTCCCTTTCTGAACAGCAGTTCTAAAATGTATGCTATCGGATTTACCGAAGATGCAGTTTATGGCCACGATTATGAAACTGATACCTTATTTGCATTCGATAAAGATAATGGCAATATTTTATGGCGAAGTAGACTTGAATCTTCCACCTTCGGTGCATACCCCGGAGCACTTTTTACCTGTAACGGCGATTTAATTGTAAACGGTTCTGTTTATGATGGAATTTTCACCATGCGGATTGATAAAAACACAGGAGATACTTTATGGACTAACAGAGATATAATTGTTATTGGCCCATCAAAAGGTCTTGCTATGTCCGATAAAAATATATACAGGATAACCGGTGGAATTACAACTCCTATTCGTCTAACTGCCATTGATGTCGAAACAGGTCTGACACTTTATAACTCAGCCCCTATACCTGGAGATCCCGACCAGGAATATCCTATAACCGTGGGACCTGATGGTACAATTTATTTTTGGAGAGATGGCGGTCTGCTTTACGCTTTCAAAGACGATGGCAGTTCTTTCAGTCAACTCTGGAGCTATACACCAGTTTCTGCCGGACTTTTTACTGGCGACATTAGTATAGGAATAGATAACTCAATTTATGTTTTCGATAACAATAAGGTAAAAAAAATTGACCAGGCAACTGGTGTAGTGACAGATAGTTCTGTCACTTATAATTTGTCCCAATCTACTATTACTTTCGGCAATGACAGTACTGTTTATTTAAACACTGGAACTGGAAATATTTATGCCTTAAGTTCTGATTTACAGACTATTAAATGGCAATTGACGGCCCCTTTAGCTATTTATTGTAACCCCGCTTTGCTGAAAGAGGGCATCATGGTTATAACCGAGGGCGGAACAAGCATCAAAGCCTATAAACCCACACTCAATATTAAACCTGTGGCAGATTTCAGATTAGGCAGTAGGGTTATAACTGCCGGAAATTCCATCGATTTCTTCGATCAATCCTCTTATGCGCCCAGCAGCTGGCGTTGGACCTTTACAGGTGCTGCGACCGTCAGTTCAACTGTTCAGAATCCGACTGGAATTGTTTACAATACGCCTGGCATCTATGATGTAAAATTGGTTGCTATGAATGCTAATGGCTCAGACAGCATTGTCAAAGATTGTCAGATTGAGGTTCTTCCATCAGCTACGTCTGTTTCTGAACAAATGGAGGAAGAAATAAAGCTTTATCCAAATCCTTTTTCCAATCATATCTATATAGAAACTTCAGCAAATAAGTTTCCACTCAACTATTTCATCAGTGATTTATATGGCAAAAAATTATTGGAGGGAGAACTGCAGGACGGACAGCTTAATCTGGAATTTCTTCCCAAGGGATTTTATATTATTAGCATGGGCTATGGCCGAACATATAAAATTATTAAAGAATAGCGTGTTATATAATACGTATTATTTTCAAATAAAACCTTAAAAAATGAAAAATAAAATATCAATTATCCTATTATTGGCGGCCACTTTACCTTTTTTTAATATCGCTGCACAAACTGTAACAGATGCCGATGGAAATATTTACAGCACAGTATCAATAGGCAATCAGGTTTGGATGGGCGAAAATCTGAGAACGACAAAATTCAGCAATAACGATCCAATAGCAATAGTGTTGGATTCTGCACAATGGCCCGTTCAGACAGCAGCGGCCTATTGTTATTATAACAACGATAGTTCATTTGTAAATCCATACGGTAATTTATACAATTGGTACACTGTAAATGATGCCCGCAATGTCTGTCCGTCAGGTTACCATGTTCCAACTGCGGCTGAATGGGATGAACTGGTAAGTTTTTTGGGCGGCGAAACTGTCGCTGGCGGAAAGCTGAAGGAACAAGGTTTTTTGCATTGGTTAAGCCCCAATACAGATGCTGATAACAGCAGTAATTTTACAGCTTTACCATCAGGTTGGAGAGCCAACAACAATGGGGTCTATGAAAATTTGGGCTATATGTGTTATTTGTGGGCATCAACACTACAAACGACCGATGATGCTGATATTGTTTTGATAGGACACGATTCTCCTGCATGCTATGCGAGTAATTCGGTTAAATTAACAGGTTTGCCCATCCGCTGTATTCAGAATAGTGGGGCTACTGGTTTAAACAACACGGAAGAATCTGAATTTATCATTTCCCCTAATCCTGCAAATGAATTTTTAAATCTTAGCATTGATGATAAAATGATTGGTTCCAATTATTCTGTAACAGACATCAACGGAAAAATAATTTTTATAGGAAATATTTCAAATCAAAGTATGACAATTGATCTGTCGGGACTGGCTGAAGGTATCTATAATATTCAAATTGGGAATAATTTGAGTGCTAGATTTATAAAGATTTAAAACAATCTATTCTCCAAATTGATAGTATTTCAAAATAGGCAGTTGAATTGAAAAGAATAAAATAACATAGTTTTTTAAAGAGTTAAAATTTAAATATATGAAACCAAATCAAATTCTATTTCTATTGTTTACTGTTTGTTGTACTCAAATCATAACATCGGCACAAGTTTTTCAAACAACGGCATCATTTACAGATGCACGATATGGTCACTGTACTGAACAAGCCCAAAATGACAATGTCTTAATATTTGGTGGTTTTACAGGTTCTGGTTCAAATATCAATAGTGTGTATGAATACAATCCAAATACTGATTTATGGACCGCTAAATCAAGCATTCCAAATATTAATGGTCTAGGCAACAGTGCATCGGTAAGGCTGAACGATGGTAGTATTATTTTATTTGGCGGCAGTCTTAATAGCTCTACCCCGCAATCTAGTAAAGCATACAAATATAAATATTCTATTGACAGCTGGACAATTTTAAACGATTTGCCCAATGCTGCGGGCATTGAACAAATGAGTGCAACCCTAATAAATGATACAACCGTTTTACTTTGTGGCGGATTAAGCTCCAATGTCAGCGGTTTACAATATCAATCGGCTTGCTACCTCTATCATACCCAAATTGACAGCTATTCCTTAGCGGGAAATTTAGCCCATGGGGTAATAGACCATACCGCTACTCTTTTGCAGAATGGTGAAGTTTTAATCAGTGGAGGATTTGACGGCAATGCAGCAAGAAGTGAAGTATATGTTTACAATCGTCAAAATGGTCTTCGAACGCTCAATACTTCACTATCAACTGCAGTAAGTGCTCATAGTGCGCTCGAATTAAATGGTAAGGTCTATATATATGGAGGGTTCAATATTCCAAATTTTGAGTATTCTAATATTCTTGATGTTTATAATCCGATAACTGATAATGTTCAGCTTTTGAATGTAGGACCAGTTGCAACTTCATCATTCGCGATGATAGCTTTCGATTCTCTCCTACTCATTGCCGGCGGCAACAAATTACTTCCCTCCGGTGCTTTTGGTGTAACCGATGAGACAAATGTTTACAATACCCT
>JBILRD010000298.1:0-3523 GCA_044372845.1 Saprospira sp.
CCCATTTAATATAACCTTTGTTAGTTCTATTTCCAGAAAGTAAAATAAGATTTTGACCGGCTACTTTAGAAACAGGAATTAAAACTCTTGTAGTTAGTGATTTCTCACCTGTCATTTGATTACCACTATTATCTGTTGCTTTGACGATAATATTTTGAGTAGCGTTAATGTTTTTCCATGATGGGAACCAGTTTTCAGTAACTATATCGTATGAAAATTGCTCACAGATATTTAAATCTTCGTCAAAGTTTTTATCATCAAAAACTTCTAAGTTACTTGGTGTAGATTTATACATTCCATTGTCAACTTTGACAACTGTTTTTTCTGAACTAGATTTCATATTAGCTTCAGAAAGATTAGGAGATTTTTCTCCTCCAAAAGGATTTTCATTACAATCTTCTTCGCATTCACGTGCTTTCAAACATGCACAGTATCCGCTTTGTTGAAGATCTAATTTGTAGGTAGCACAACTTCCGTCTTTATCAATAGACGAACAAGATCTACCTGTTGATTTCCAAACAATACTTCCATTTTTATCTACACCAGTAAAAAGTGTAAATCCTTTTTCATCAGCTCCTACAGCTGGCATTTTGATTTTATAACCTTTTGATGATTCTAATTTTTGACCAAGGTATTTAGCACTAAAAAAAGCAATTCCGTTAGTAATATACTTTTTACCATTCTCATCTTCTAATTTGATATTTGCATTCTTAATAGCTGTTGCTGTGTTGAATGTTTGTAAATCAAATTCAACATCTTTAGTTTTATTAGGACTGAAAGCGCCTTTTTCAACTAAAATTTCAAAACAACCTTTTTTCTCAGTTCTATCTTTGTCATCATCTTCTAAAGCAAAAAGTACAAAAACACGACGATTTTCAGCTTTGCCTCCTGTTCCATATTTAAGTTCTTTTTCACCGTAGAAAAATAATTCAATTTTATCTTCAGGTTCACCAGTACCTTTTATGTAATCAAAAGCTGCTATAGCTCTTTTCTCAGATAATCCGAGATTGTAGTTATCTGATCCAATGTCACATGTATGACCGGTAACTCTTACTTTTAAGCGTCTTGTTTTAGATGCTGCAAGGAATGAGTCAATAGTATTATTGCTGCTTTTTGTTAATGTAGCTTTATTAAAGTCAAAGAAAACTTCAAAGCTATCCTTCAATTCTTGGGCTTGGGTAAAACCGAAGCACAAAATTGTTAATAAAGTACTAAAATATAACTTCTTCATTTTGAACGTTTTTGTATTTGTTTGGTGATATAAATCTATAATCCAAGCGCAAAATTAAATATTATTTTAATAAAATGTTAAAATAATTTAATCTATTTATTGAAAATTAAAATTTTAGTACTAAACCAAAAGCTGGGAGTATTGGAAGTTGATTTACCCTTCTATATCTTATTCTATCAAAATAAAATATATTAGGTCTGTCATAAACATTTGTTACAGATATGTTCAATAGCAATTTGGTAAACCTACTAAAATCTATAGTATATCTAAGTGAGAGGTCCAATCTATGATAGTAGGGAAGTCTCTTAGTATTTATCAAATCTGAATAAATTACGCCTAAATCAGTATCAGGGGTATTATTTGGAGTTAAAATATCAGTATTTATACCATCTTGAAAATTATATTGAGTATAGAATCCTTGGGTTGATGTAAATGGAAATCCGGATCCAAGGTTCCATCTCACTGATGCCTCAAATGGATATTCGGTTTTGTTTTTTACGTTTTCTTGATTCTCTTTGTTTTTTGTGAACTTGAATTTGTATGAGCTTACAATATTCATATTATGTCTTCTGTCAAAAGATGCATAATATTTTTGAATACCATCATCTCTGGTGACAAATCCTAGGGAATAGGCTAAATAAAAATAAAATTGATTTTTCTCATAGGTTCCATTAAAATCAATTCCATAAGCATTTCCTTTTTCAGCTATGAATACAGGTTCTTTTGTATCTTTTCCAATGACATTTTCAGTTCTATTTCTGTTAAAACTGACAATTTGAGGAAACCATTTCCAATAGGGTTCAACATTGATAACGATATTTTCTCCAAGATTCATTTCAAAACCAGCTATAGCATGAACTGATGTTTGTAGTTTTGATTTAGTATTTTGGTATATTGGTTTTCTAAGGGTAGAGTCAAATCCAGTAATTTTGAAAACTTGCTCACCAGGACTACCTAAAAATCCAACAAATAGATTGACAACATCTCTCTCATCCACCGAACTGATTAAGTTTTGTGAATAAAGTCCACCTGCCATTTTGATTCTGAAATTATTGCTAACATTATACTTCATGGCTAATCTAGGTTCAGCTCTAAATTCACCTAGTGAGGCATAATATTGTGCTCTAAAGCTCGGTTCAATTACAGTTTTGCCAATAATTCCCTTATATCGAACATAGGCTGCAACTTCTGTGTTGGATTGTATTTCGTTAAATGGTATTCCTCTATTATTGGTAAAGCTAAAATCAGTTTCAAATCTATTAATTTCTAATCCATAATTTACTTCACTATTTCTAGCCATAAAATAGGAGAAATTTACATTGGTGTTAAAGCTGTTTACTTTACTGAACCTATTTTTATTACTGTCTCCTTCTATGAAATTAGCTGCATAACTTGTAAATCCAATATTTCCCTCCATTATAAGTTTTGCTGAGCCAGGTACAATTCTAAAATCTATACCACCGCCTCCTGAATTCCATTTATATTGTGCAACGTCTACAAAATCAGCATTATCATTGAATCCAAATCCAAAAGCATTTAATCTACTACCATTCGCTGTACTGTAAGATACCTTTCCATAAAAATCTGTAAAGCTATATGGAAGAGTAGTATTAGAGGCCTCTGTTCTGGGTCTCTCAAGAATTGGTTTGTAGAACCAGTTAGATGTATTGTTAAGATAAGAATGTTTACCTGTTATCATAAAAGATAAACTATTGCCCTTATTTTCTTTTAATTTGATGATTGGCCCTTCAAATAAAAATTTTGAAACAAAAGGATTGACACTCAACATTCCACTAAATTTTTTCTTATCTCCCTCTCTGGTTCTTATATCCACAATAGCAGAGGAACGACCTCCGAATTTGGCGCTAAAACCACCTGTGTAAACATCAATACTACGAATAGATTCAGTTTCAAAGACTGAGAAAAAACCTATTGAGTGGAATGCATTGAAAATAGTCATTCCATCTAATAAAATTTTATTTTGTACGGGAGCACCACCTCTAATGTAAATTTGACCGCCTTGATCTCCTGTAAATATGACACCTGGTATAATTTGTAAATATTGAGCAAAATCTGCTTCTCCACCAGCAGAAGGAAGTCTTTGAATATCCTTTGCAGTAATACGAACCACAGAAACCCTAGTGTCTGTTTTTAAATCTTCTCTGTTAGATGTGACTTCAACAGGACCTGTTTTTATGCCACTAGACGTAAGATTTAAATTAATGTTTAACATTTTACCGGATTCTATAACAATTTCAATCCCTATGCTGTCATAACCTATAGCTCTGCATT
>JBILRD010000300.1:0-3509 GCA_044372845.1 Saprospira sp.
ATCCGGTATCCCTGCACCTTCCCAAGAATTGGTATAGGTAGCGCCAGGCATCACTGCTGTTACTTTAATGCCTTTATCTTTAAGCTCCTCCCTCAAGACTCTGGAGTAGCCCAGCATAGCATGTTTTGAAACCGCATAGCCGCCGTAAGGCATAAAACTGGCAATAGAGGCTATGTTAAAGATATGCCCTGACTGATCTTTTAATAAAAGGGGCATCAATTCTAGTCCCATATAATAGGCACTGTATAGATTGGTGTCCATCATTGTTATGAATGCATCTTCCTGCTCGGCTTCCAAAAGGCTGCATGGCATAAAAACCCCTGCATTGTTGACCAACACATCTACCTTAACCCAATGTTTTTTGATCAGGTGGGCAAACTCGATAATGGATTCTTTTTTGGACATATCGGTCGACAATGCCAATACCTGAACATTTGGATAGAGTTCTTTGACAAAAAGAGTGAAATTGTCCAACTCCTCAGAGTTCCTTGAACAAATGGCAATATTGGCGCCCATGGAGGCAAAATGTAAAGCAATGGCTCTGCCTATTCCCTTAGATGCTCCTGTTATTACTACATTCATGTTGATTGTTTATTTCTGTAAGGCAAAATGTAAAACCTCATCCATATGATGAACATAATGGAATCTCAATCCTTGAAGATACTCTTTGTTAATCTCATTTACATCCTGTTTATTATCAACAGAAAGCATAATGTCTTTGATTCCGGCTCTTTTCGCTGCCAATAATTTTTCTTTAATACCGCCTACTCTAAGCACTCTTCCCCTGAGGGTAATCTCTCCTGTCATCGCCATAAATGGCCTCAGAGCTGTTCCGGTAAATGCCGAGGCCAAGGCTGAAAGCATTGTAATACCAGCCGATGGTCCATCCTTTGGAATCGCTCCGGCCGGAACGTGGATGTGTACATTGGACTCCTCAAATTTTTCAATCGGGATATTCAAACGTTCTGCATTTGATTTTAAATAACTCAATGCCGCCGTTGCAGATTCTTTCATCACATCCCCAAGACTTCCTGTCAAAGTCAGATTGCCTTTACCCTTACTCAGACTGGCTTCGATAAATAAAATATCTCCTCCAACTTGGGTCCAGGCTAATCCAACAGCAACACCAGGTCCCTGAGCCTCCTCGTACATATCCATCACTACCTTTTTTGCTCCAAGAATTTCTTCCAGCTGATCGGCTTTAATATTGGCTTTGAAATATTCATCCATAGCGACTTTCTTAGCCACATAACGCATCAAAGCAGCGACTTCTCGTTCCAAAGACCTTACACCTGATTCTCTTGTATAATCTTTTACCAGGGAAAGTAAAGCTTCCTCTTCTATACTGAAATTTTCATCTTTCAAACCATGTTCCAGCAACTGTTTAGGGATGAGGTGTCTTCTGGCAATTTCCATTTTTTCTTCCACCGAATACCCGGAAACCTCTATAATTTCCATCCTGTCTAGTAATGCTGGTTGAATGGAAGAAAGTGAATTTGAGGTTGCTATGAAAAGCACTTTTGAAAGGTCATACTCCATCTCCAGATAGTTATCATAAAAGGCATTATTTTGCTCTGGATCTAATATTTCTAATAGGGCTGATGAAGGATCTCCTCTAAAACTATTTCCAATTTTGTCAATTTCATCCAAGATAAAAACCGGATTGGAAGAAGAAGCTTTTTTAATGGATTGCAAAACTCGTCCAGGCATTGCTCCAATATAAGTTTTACGATGACCTCTAAGCTCAGACTCGTCATGTAACCCACCTAAAGACATTCTGATGTATTTCCTTCCCAATGCCTTGGCAATCGACTTGCCTAAAGAAGTTTTACCAACACCTGGAGGACCTACTAAACATAAAATGGGGGCCTTCATATCTTTTCGTAATTTCAACACCGCCAAATACTCCAGAATTCTATCTTTTACCTTATCCAAGCCAAAATGATCCTCACTTAGAATCTGCTCAGCCAATTCCAAATCAAAATTATCTTCAGTGGCATCCTCCCAGGGTAGATCCAACATTAGTTCCAAATAGTTTACCGTGATGGAATACTCAGGCACCATCGGATTCATACGCTGCAGTCTTTTGAGTTCTTTTTCAAACTTATCTTTAGCATACTGAGGCCAGATCTTATTTTCAGCTTTTGATTTTAATTCATCGATATCTTCTTGTTGTGGATTATCGCCAAGTTCCTCTTGAATCATTTTCATTTGTTGATTCAAGATATACTCGCGTTGTTGTTTATCCATATCGTTTCTTACTCTATCATCAATCTTGCCCTTTAGTTCCAACATATGAATTTCATTGTTCATCTGTTTTAAAACCATTTCAGCTCTATCTGTCAAATTATCAGTCTCCAACAAATTTTGCTTATCTGCAACATCCATATTCAGGTTTGAAGCAATAAAATGCATCAAAAAACTATCATCCTGAATAGCATCCAAAAGCTGAGTAGCTTCTTTTGGAATCATAGGCGACAAATCAATAATCCTTGCAGCCATTTCTCTAATGGTCATTGCCATCAGATCAAATTCTACCTTATTTTCAGGTATTGTATCTGAAACAGAAGAGATTTTGGATTGAATGAATGGTTCAAAAGCAATAATCTCATCAATTTTAACCCTTTTTCTTCCTTGTAATATAGCGGTGGAAGTTCCATCCGGCATTTTTATCAACTTGGCAATTTTTGCAACAACTCCTATTTCAAATAAATCAGACTGCATGGGATCTTCCACATCCGGCTCACGTTGTGCAACAACAGCAATCAACTTATCGGTTCTGTAAGCAGCATTAACGGCAGATAAAGACTTCTCACGACCAATGGTTACAGGAAGAATTACACCCGGCAATAATACCATGTTCTTGAGTGCTAAAATTGGTAATGTATCAGGATAGATTTCATTAGAAATTTTTTCCAACTCTTCCTTTTCAAAAGAAAATTGTGGAATTTCTTCCATTTCATTCTGAGCAGCTATTCTCTCTTTTCTATTTTGCATTATTGATGATTTATTTTAATCTCTGTCAAATTGGCAGAAGTGCCAATATTATTATCAGTTCATTCAAATCCTAACACTCTAAAATCGCGATTATTATTGATATTTAGAGTTATTTCAAAGTTAATTATCCAAAGAACATACCACTAATTAAATTTTAAACAATTAAACTTTTTTAAAATAAATTTTCAGACTAATATGACTTTCTCCTAAACAGAATTAACTTTGTCATGTTATAAAAATTGTCTCTATTGGGGTGCCATACTAAAAGGCTGAGATTATACCCATTGAACCTGCCCGGGTAATGCCAGGAAGGGATAAAAGTAAAACACATTTTGGATTCATTTCTGAAAACCTGTTTTGCCATCATTTGGGTTAATTTCTGCATTTTATGTAGCTCCTTTGATTTATTAACCCAAATCAATCATCATGTACATCAAAAAATTATTGCTATTTGCACTTTTAATTTTATCTTTTTCTTCCTTTGCTCAAGACCAAGTAAAAGGATTTATTAA
>JBILRD010000303.1:0-3503 GCA_044372845.1 Saprospira sp.
GATTGCCTCTAATGGAACTGTAAATTCTGTAAATGTTACTTACTATAATATTGAATTTACCTATCGCCATACCATGTCAGTAAAAGCAGTTGGACCTGACGGACGTGAGTTGTTCAACATAACACCACAAGAGTTGAATACTTACAAAGTTTATAAATCCCCTCAAACAAAAACTTCTCAATAAATCAATGAGCTTCAATTGAAATCTATGTTTGAAGAAAAGGTTTTACAGGAAAATTTAACATTACTTAGTGATCTGGTGAACGATAGAATAGGTTACAGAAGACAACCTAGAAATGCTACATTAGATTACGTAAATGATAAAAAAGTTGATTATTCAGATTTATTACTAGCTTATAATGAGGGTTTAAGTGGTTTAATGACTATAGCAATAGATGAAGAATCTGCCAAAGCAAAAATTTCAAAAGCAACAGAATTATGGAATAAGGCGCTTAAAGAATCTAATTTGACTGATAAAAAAGCTAGAATTGACAAGGATGTAACTATGTCATTATATTTCAATCTTTTAGAATGCCATTTTGCCAGTAGAAATTTAGAAGAGGCTGATAAGGTATTGAGTGCAATGGGTATGGTTCAAATGTCTAACCAAGACAGAAAAAATAAAGAAAAATATGATGAACTTTTTATTGACCTTAGAAAAAGGGTTTTAACAAATAAGTAATCATTTAATTTTTCATTAAAGGCAGAATTCTATTAAATAGGATTCTGTCTTTTTTTTGTGCATTTTTATTCGGATATTTGACCTATTCAAAATCACATGCATGCTTAAAAATAAAAAAATATTACTGGCTGTTTCGGGAAGTATAGCAGCTTATAAAACTGCTATCCTTGTTCGTCTTTTTATTAAAAATGGTGCTGAAGTTAAAGTAATTATGACGGAAGCTGCTACCGATTTCATTTCGCCATTAACGCTCTCTACCCTTTCCAAAAATTCTGTTCACAGCTCGGTTAGTAATGAAGATTCATGGAATAACCATGTCGAATTAGGACTTTGGGCGGATGTAATGATAGTAGCTCCTGCTACTGCCAATACATTAGCAGCTATGGCAAATGGTATTTGTAATAATATGTTGCTGGCTGCTTATCTTTCTGCACGTTGCCCTGTATTTTTTGCTCCTGCAATGGATTTGGATATGTGGGTTCATCCTGCTACACAATCAAATATAAATAAATTGATAAGCTATGGCAATCAAATGATCGATGTTGCAGACGGAGAATTGGCCAGTGGTCTTTTTGGAAAGGGCAGAATGGCAGAACCTGAGGAGATTGTCCAGGTTATTTATAAGTATTTTGAATCAAAATCAATTCAGAATTTCAAAGGTAAAAAGGTGCTGATCACCTCTGGTCCTACAGTTGAAGCTATAGATCCTGTCAGATTTATCTCCAACCATTCTACCGGTAAAATGGGTAAGGCTATAGCAGAAGAATTAGCTAGTCAAGGAGCAGAAATTACTTTTATCAGCGGACCGGTTAATGAGTATCCAAAATCTGAAAAAATGAACCTTATCAAGGTAAAATCTGCTGAGGAAATGTACCAAGCGGCACTTTTGAATTTTTCTGAAGCTGATATAGTTATCTTAACGGCGGCAGTAGCTGACTATCGGCCAGCTGTGACAGCGTCCGAAAAAATTAAGAAAAAAGGAGACGACGGCATGAATATTGAATTGATTAAAACTAAAGATATTGCCGCAGAACTTGGAAAAATTAAAAAAGGGAATCAAATTTTTGTGGGCTTTGCTCTTGAAACAGAAAATGTTAAAGAAAATGCTCAAAAAAAATTAAATTCAAAAAATCTAGATTTTGTAGTATTGAATAATCTAAAAGATCAAGGGGCTGGTTTTGGATATGATACCAACAAAATTACAATTATTGACAAATACGGCAATTCAGATGAATTTAGTTTAAAATCCAAAAAAGATGTTGCCTTTGATATTGCTCATAAAATTTTAGACATAACAAATAATAAATAAATCAACCTCATGAATAAACTATTCATCATATTGTTTTTATGCGGACTATTTACCTTTTCAACTAAAGCTCAGGAAATATTGTGTGATGTTACTATCAACACTCCTAAACTACAAACAGCAGATCCTAAAATTTTTAAAAATCTTAAAACTGCCTTACAAGAATTTGTAAATAACAGAAAATGGTCAGATGATAAATATGAAAACGAGGAAAAAATTGAATTAAACATCATCATAACGATCAATAAGGAATTGTCTCAAACATCATTTGAAGCTCAATTAACCATCCAAGCAAGCAGGCCTGTCTATAATTCAGCTTATAATAGTGTGTTGGTTCAACATTTAGACAAAGAATTTTTCTTTACCTATGGTGAATTTGAAGTTCTGGATTTTACCGAAGGTACTTTTAGTTCTAATTTAACATCAACGATTGCCTATTATGTTTATGTAGTTTTAGGGATGGATTATGATTCATTTGCAGAACTTGGTGGAGATAAATACCTTAATAAAGCTCAAGATATTCTAAATGCAGTGCCTAGAGGTGCAGCAAGAGGTTGGCTGATGCAAGATGGTGATAGAAATAGATATTGGTTAATAGAGAACTTATTAAACGTAAGAATGCAAAATCTCAGAAGAGCGATGTACCAGTATCATTTACTTGGTTTGGATCGTTTGAGTAATGAGGAAACCAGAATGGAAGGTCTGGCAAATATTGAAAAAGCTTTAACAGCAATCAGAGATGCGAATGCCTCCTACCCTGCTTCCATGATTGTTCAAACTTTTGTTAATACCAAAAGAGATGAGATCATTAATATTTTCATGGTGGCAGATCTAAAGACCAGAAGAAGAATCTATGATATCATGATAAAACTGGATGGAACTTTTGCCGCCAGCTATCAGAAACTAACAGCCCCTTAAACTTTTTAAATGAATCACAAGTCAGGTTTTATTAATATCATTGGTCATCCAAATGTAGGAAAATCAACCCTAATGAATGTTCTAGTGGGTGAAAGGATGTCTATTATCACTCATAAGCCACAAACTACAAGACACAGAATTATTGGAATTGTCAATGATGATCAATGGCAAATGGTCTTTAGCGATACCCCTGGACTCATAAAAAAAGCCAATTACAAAATGCAGGAAAAGATGAACGCATTTGTACATGGCACGACTGAAGATGCAGATGTTATGATGTTGGTTACTGATGTCAATGAAAGTTTTGATGCAGATTCACCCATTTTTGAAGTCTTAAAAAAAGTAAAATGTCCTCTTTTTTTAGTCTTGAATAAAATTGATTTAATCAATGAGGAAAAGTTAAAAGAGGTAATTTCATTGTGGACAGAAAAAATAACATTTACTGAAATTATTCCTATATCAGCTTTAAAAAAATTCAATACTGACTTATTGCTCAGCAAACTTATAGAATACCTACCTGAAGGGCCTGTTTACTATCCAAAAGATCAATTTACAGACAGATCTGAAAGGTTTTTTGTTTCAGAGATTATTAGAGAA
>JBILRD010000302.1:0-3503 GCA_044372845.1 Saprospira sp.
ATTCAGGAAATGTTTCGTTTAGAATCATTTTTCATGTACGGAGTTATTGGCACTGCTGTTGTCGTTGGAATGATCAGTGTATTTATCATCAAAAAATTCAATATCAAAACAATAAGCGGAGAAAAAATAGTTTTTGAAAACAAAACTTTCAACAAAGGTCAAATTTTTGGGGGACTCATTTTTGGAATTGGTTGGGCGATTACTGGTGCCTGTCCCGGACCACTTTTTGCTCAAATTGGAAGTGGTTTTTTGGTGGTTATTGTCACCTTATTGAGTGCTATTGCCGGAACCTGGGTTTATGGATATTTTCGAGATAAATTGCCACATTAGTTGAATAAGTTATTTGTTTTTAAAAAGTGATTTAATGTATGTTTTTATTACATCTTTATTTTAACAATATAGAATGGTATCAAAAAAACTAAATTATTGATTTATAATTTAATATTTTTAAATCTCTAAGACTTAAAAGTAGAATAACAATTCCAATTTCCATTGATATCAAATGAAAATACAAAAAAAACTTTTGACATTTTATTCCCTATTTTTTCTCTTTTCAGCATGTAGTTCCAAGCACATCAACTACAAAGAAAAACTAGAAGGCATCTGGCAGATCAGCAATTTTAGTGAAATTATGAAGCATGGTGATGAATCTAAATACGATTCTGAAGAGATTAGAAATGCTACTTTAGCTTTTGAATCGAATGGCAAACTAATCGCCAATATTGGTAAAAAACGCCAAGATGGGAAATGGACAGTATCCAAAGACGGTAGGGTACTACAATTAAAAGCTGACAGCTTAAAATTTGATGAAAACCTAAAATTGATCTTTGAAAACGAAAGAACAATTTCAATTTACAACAATGGGAAAAAATTCGAATTGAAGAAAATAAATTAGAATTAGGAAATTAGAATTAGGAATTAGGAATTAGGAATTAGGAAATTAGAATCAGGAAATTAGAATCAGGAAATTAGAATCAGGAAATTAGAATTAGGAAATTAAAATCAGGAATTAGGAAATTAGAATTAGGAATTGAAAATTAGAATTATACTCCGGATTATTCAATTCCAGATTCCAGATTATATCATTCCAGATTATATCATTGTAAATTCCAGATTAACAATTCCAGATTCCATATTATATCATTCCAGATTATATCATTGTAAATTCCAGATTGACAATTCCAGATTATTTAAATAAATGAGTTAATCAAAAAGAATAAAACCAAAAATATCCATAGTCCATCCAGAAAATGCCAATAGGTCGTTAAGTTTTCCAATCTCATCTTTTTACTTGGATCAGAAAAATAAACCAAAACACTTACAGGATCTTTCATTCTCAAATGAGCTGTAACAATAAATAGAATTAGAAAAGGTAGTCCTCCTAAAACATGCGCAAAGTGCAAACCAGAGATGACATATAAATACTGTTTACCGATTCCGATATTACTACCCAACAAAATATCAAAGTAGTAAGTCCAGGCAAAAATCTGAAATAATAAAAAAACTAAAGTAAGAAATAGCGTTACCCAAAGCATAATTTGGTAGTTCCTTGTATTATCTAGTCTGTAAGCCTTATTCGCTCGATTTACAGAAAAACTACTGGCTAACAATAAAAATGAATTTAATATAAAAACAGGGGGCAAATATACTCCTTGATTGCCATGTGCTGATCTTGTACTTACATAAGCAATAGCAAAAACTATAAATAAAATACTCAATCCAAAAAGTAATAGGTATAAGACTAGCTTTTGTTGAGGAATATTTATAAACGGTTCCTCTCTTTTATCACTGTAATGATTGATATTTTTATTCATCATGGCTCGATTTTAGTTTATAGGTTGATAATCTGATCGAAGTGAATTATCTTTGCAAAAACAAAATGAACTCCATAAGGTTTTTAAAATCATATCAATCATGAAACTGAAATTACAATTTTTCCTTCCTTTACTTCTCATTTTATTATTTACTTATTGTAGAACTGAAGCTCAACAAAAAGAAAATCAAAATAGATGGATTCTGGAGGTTCATTCTACATCAGATAACTTTCCGGCAGATAAAACCATTGATGCCTCTTTCTTCTTTCCAAGCAGACACCTAGCAGATACAATACTGAAACATGACTATTTAACCGTAGCCTATTCTACAAAAAACAAAAATCCGGAATGGACACTGTATGTAATCAATGAAAAAAGAGAGGTAACAGATCTTGCCGCCAGAAAATCAAGTTTTGTGCCTGATCCACTTTTGCCAATATCAGTTCCAAGTACTAATCAATATGCTTCTACCGGATTTGACAGAGGTCATTTGGTACCGGCTGAGGATATGAATTTTAGCGAAAAAGCAATGTCAGAATCGTTTTACATGAGCAATGTTTCGCCACAGCATCCATCTTTCAACAGAGGCCTTTGGAAAAGGCTGGAAAACAAAGTAAGAGAATGGGCTGCATTAAACGATCACATGGTTGTAATTTCCGGTGCTGTTTTGACTTCTGAAACTAATCCAGGTTTTGATAAAATGAATGGAATTGACGTTCCTAAATTTTTTTATAAAATTATCTTAGACTATCAACTACCCGAAGTCAAAGCCATCGCGTTTATCATGCCAAATGAGAAAAGAGAGGAAGAAATCGCAGAATTTGCCTGTACCATCAGAAAGGTGGAAGAATTGACAAAAATTAACTTTTTCCCAAAATTCAATACCGCTGAATCCAAAGAAATTGAAGAGAAGATTGATTTAAAAAAATGGGGATTTTAGAATATAAACTATGCTACTACAAATACATCCTGAAAACCCTGAGCCAAGAAAGATAAAACAGGTCGTTGAAATTCTTAAAAATGATGGGGTAATCATCTACCCTACTGATACCATTTATGGTTTAGGTTGCAGCATTTACAGTCACAAGGCTATGGAAAGAATCTGTAGAATCAAAAATATAGACCCTGAAAAAGCCAATCTGAGCTTTATATGCTCCGATTTATCCAACATTTCTGATTTTACCAGACCTATCAGTAACCCAGTTTTTAAATTGATGAAGAGGTTACTACCTGGCCCCTTTACTTTTTTATTGAATGCCAATAATGAACTTCCCAAACTTCTTAAAAACAAGAAAAAAACGGTAGGAATAAGAGTTCCCAACTCTCCTATCGTTAGAACAATTGTAGATGAACTAAACGCACCTTTATTGTCCTCCTCTATCAAAAACATTGAAGATGATTTTTTAGAATATCCTACAGATCCTCAAGAAATTTACAAGCAATATCATCATCAGGTCGATTTGATTATTGATGGTGGTTTTGGTGGAAATATTGCCTCTACTATTATTGACTGTACGGGTAATTCACCTGTCCTAAACAGAAAAGGACTTGGTGAATGGCTGGAGGATTAGGATTAGCGCATTCTATATGGAATTATTAATTATTTAACAAGATTCAATATTGATAATCCGCACAATAATCATTATTTTTGACTCTTAAGATTTTAATGTTATCCAAAACTCAGAACTA
>JBILRD010000304.1:0-3492 GCA_044372845.1 Saprospira sp.
TCCGTTGGCTCATAGGTTAGGATTTTACAGTATAAAAACTGAACTTGAAGATTTAGTGATGAAAATAGTCGATGCCGAGCAGTATCAATACATTGTTCAAAAACTTCAAGATACTCAAACAGAAAGAGAGAGATATATAGAATCATTTATTTCACCATTAAAAAATGATTTAGACAAAGAGGGTTTCCATTACAAAATATATGGCCGAGCAAAATCAATATCCTCTATTAACAATAAGTTAAAAAATAAATTAGTGCCTTTTGAGGAGATCTATGATTTATTTGCAATTAGAGTAATTCTTGATGTGCCGTTCGAAAAAGAGAAAGCCGGATGTTGGAATGTATATTCAATAATAACCGATAATTACACACCTGTCCCTGAAAGATTAAAAGATTGGATATCGATGCCCAAGTCAAATGGATATGAATCTTTGCACACTACAGTTATGGGGCCCAAAGGGCGTTTTGTAGAAGTTCAAATCAGATCAGAGAGAATGGATGAAATGGCTGAAATGGGATATGCGGCTCATTGGAAATACAAAGGAATAAATCATCAGGACAGTATATTGGAGAATTGGTTGACAAAAGCCAGAGAGCTACTTGAGAATCCGAATCATGATGCAATTGATTTTTTGAATGATTTTAAATCTAGTTTATTCTCAGAAGAAGTATACGTATTTACACCAAAAGGAGAGCTTAGATTTTTGCCTAAAGGCGCTACAGCTCTTGATTTTGCTTTTGATATACATTCGCAGGTAGGTTATCATTGCAAAGCTGTAAAAGTTGATCAAAGAATTGTTCCTCTAAGTTATGAATTAAAAAACGGAGAACAAATTAGCGTCATAACCTCGAATACTCAAAAACCAAGTGATGATTGGTTGAAAATAGTAAAAACAGGCAAAGCAAGAAGCAAAATAAGACAGGCCCTAAAAGAAGAAAAAATATTTATGGGTTCCCTCGGCAAGGAAATTTTGGAAAGAAAATTAAAATCAATTAAAGCTGATTTTGATGAAAAAAACCTTGATTTCCTTACCAAATTTTATAACTATGGTTCAAGATTAGATTTGTATTTATCAATTTATTTAGAACAGTTAAACTTGACTGAACTCAAAACAATCAAAATTGAACATGGGAAGTTTGTAAATGAAATTACTAGAGAAATTCAACACGATGAGATTACTGGGAAGCAAACAGAGCTTTTTGATAAAAGTCAATATAAAGAGTTTAATACCACTAGGAAACAATTTCAAAAACCTAAATTATTGATAGATGGGGAAGATGCAAGTACTTATGTTTACTCATTATCAAGTTGTTGTAATCCAGTTTTAGGGGATGATGTTTTTGCTTACATTACTAGTAAACATGGCATCAAAATACATAGGACAACTTGTGACAATGCTGAATATTTACAAGCTACTTACGGATATAGAGTAAAAAAAGCAGAATGGGTAGAGACTGTTGAAACATCTTTTACTACTGAATTGTTAATAACAGGTATGGACGATATGGGAGTAATATCAAGATTATCCGACGTACTAGCAAACAAAATGAAAGTTAACATAAAATCATTTGCCATGACTGGTTCTGAAGGACATTTTGAGGGAAGAATAGGCGTTGAAGTTCAAAACAAAGAACAACTGGACTCTATCATCAATGAATTAAAAAATCTTGAAGTAGTTAATACAGTGTCAAGGGTTAATTAATTACAAAAAATAAACATTTAATAAGATTCATTTATTTTTTTAGCAAAATATTAAGAAAAGATTCTAAAATGAATCTTAATTTTGCAATCTTATGCCATTTATTTTAAAATTAGATATCAAAAAATCACAACATGCCCAATATTTCTAAGAGGGGTGAAAATGCACCTGCATCACCTATTAGGAAACTTGTTCCTTATGCTGAAGATGCAAAAAAAAGAGGGGTAAAAGTATACCATCTCAATATTGGTCAACCTGACATTCTCACTCCTGAAATTGGTATGAAAGCTATTAGAGAAGCTGATATCAAAGTATTAGAGTACAGCCACTCTGCTGGAATTGAAAGTTATAGATCAAAACTATCAAAGTTCTACAGCCAATATGGTATAAATATTTCTTCTAACGAAATCATAGTCACAAATGGAGGTTCTGAAGCTCTGTTGTTTGCTATGATGACTTGTATGGACGATGGGGATGAACTCATAGTACCTGAGCCTTTCTATGCTAATTACAATGGTTTTGCAGAAAGTTTGGGTATAATCATAAAACCAATTACAGCTTCTATTGAGAGTGGATTTGCACTACCTCCAATTGAAGCTTTCGAAAAAGCTATAACTAATAAAACCAAAGGAATATTGATTTGTCATCCTGGCAATCCTACAGGTTACCTTTACAGTTCGGAAGAACTTTCCAAACTTGCAGAGATTGTAAAAAAACACAACCTTTTTCTATTTTCAGATGAAGTTTATCGTGATTTTGTCTATGACAATTGTACGCACAAATCTGTACTAAGTTTAGAAGGAATTGAAGAGTATGCAGTAATGATTGATTCTGTATCAAAAAGATATAGTGCATGCGGTGCAAGAATTGGAGTATTGGTTACCAAGAATAAAGAAGTCTACAATACAGCCATGAAGTTTGCCCAAGCTAGACTAAGTCCTTCGACTTTAGGTCAAATTTTATCTGAGGCCCTTGTTGACACCACTAAATCATATTTTGAAGAGGTAAAATTTGAATATGATAACAGAAGACAATTGGTTATCAATAGATTGAATAAAATGACAGGTGTGGTAGCTCCTAGTCCAAATGGTGCTTTTTATGCTTTCATTAAACTACCTATTGATGACTCTGATAAATTTTGCCAATGGTTATTGGAATCTTTTGAATACAAGAATCAAACTGTAATGTTAGCTCCCGGTACAGGATTTTATGCTACAGAGGGATTGGGTAAGCAAGAAGTCAGAATAGCCTATGTTTTAAATGAACAAGATTTAGATAATGCTATGGATTGTCTTGAAGAAGCCTTAAAAATTTATCCAGGTAAATCAATATAAATTACAATTTAACACTACTCATAAAAACATCTTATATGAATCAATTTGGAATTAAAAATCCTAAAGCAACGCTCGAGTCTTATGGGATTAAAAATTACAGAAAAGCCTATTGGAATCTCTCTGTTCCGGAACTTGTAGAACATACCATAAGTATAAACGAGGGAGTTTTGACTGATAATGGCGCTTTAGCCATCAAGACAGGTGAATATACGGGTAGATCACCTAAAGATAAATTCATCGTTAAAGATTCTCAAACTGAAAATAGTGTCAATTGGGGTGATATAAACATTGCTTTCGAACCTTCCAAATTTGACAATTTGTATTCCAAAATCACAAATTACCTTCAAGAAAAAGACATTTTCATAAGAGATGGTATTGCTTGTGCTGATGATAAATACAAATTAAATTTAAGAGTAATAGCGGAGAAACCATGGTCAGCTATGTTTGCCTACAATATGT
>JBILRD010000305.1:0-3483 GCA_044372845.1 Saprospira sp.
AATAAAAAGCAGCGTAATGATGGAAATATAGCAAAGGGAAAAAGCTATTCCGCCAATGAGTCCCATCGTTGTACCTAGAAGGAAGTATAAGTCGAGCGACAAAGGGTCCGAGAGATACATTGTTATCACAAAACCTGTATTGGCAAGCAACCCTATTGCCAGTGACCTGAACAATATTTTTTTAAACAGTGCCGCCTTATTGGCTAAGTCCGTAAAAAGTCCTTTTCTTGCACTCAGAAAACCAATCAGAAACATGCCCATGATAGTAGGGCAGAAAAAAATTAAACTCGTAAAAAAAGAATCTGCATATTCCTCCAGGCGCATCAAAATTATACTACCGAAAGAACCAGTTGAATAAGTACTTCTAGCCCTGTTTATGAGTTCTTCATAGTACAAATTATTTTCTTTGCTTATGGTATCCAGCTCCGTTTTGAGTTCAGGAAAACCATTCAGAAATAAAAGTAGAAATGTTAAAACTGAAAGTATTATAACAGGAATCAAAATAAAGAAAATAGCCCAACGGATAATTTTTTTGTCGCTTGATTTTCTGAATAGTAAGAGGAGAAATCCAAAAATTGCATAAACAAACAATACATCACCTCCCCAAAGCAAAACAATATGAGCAATACCAAAAAGCAAGAGGATAAAAAGCCTCCTTCGGTAAAGCGATAACACAGAAGAATTTGATTCCGCAGTTTTTTGCAAGAAAATAAAAAAACCATAACCGAAGAGCATGGAAAAAATTAGAAAGAATTTTCCTTCAAAAAAAAATTTGATGAAGCTTTCGGAAAGCATATCTGATAAAGTCAAATTATCCCCACTTCCTCCAAATATTATTTTTGAAATAGGCTCATACATCAGGGGCATATTGACCATGAGAATCCCAAGCAGTGCAAAACCGCGGATGGCATCCAGGACTTCAATTCTTTCTTTTGGTTTTTGTGGAAGGTACATTGCTTATTGCTTATGTTGTTTAAGGTCGGGCTGGATTTTTAAAGAATTTTTTCAAAACAGATACTAGTTTCCGTATCTGTGTATTGCCTATAGTTTGGAATGATTCGGTAAAATGATTTTTGGTTAGGTTCATTTAACGCTTAGCGTATATGACTTTTGACAGTTTTCGAAGCGCTTACTTATTAACTTGCATCAAACTTACTTGAATGTACAAAGGTTGAATTTATTAGTTTACCTGGCATACGTTATACACGCTGTTGTGGGTTTGTAATTCTTAAAATTGCTTTTCAAAAGTCTTTCCGTTAAATTTATATACTTTTCCGTCTGCCATTCCAAACCATAATTCACTATTTCTATCTTCGTAAATTGAAAGAGCAAAATCATTTGCCAATCCCTCTTTTGTTGTATAATTTTCTAATTGTTTACCATCGTATTTGCAGATTCCAGCATCTCTGTCTCCAAACCAAATGTTTCCTTTGTTGTCTTCAGCGATGATAAAAATGTGTTCCAGTGTGCCTTGAGGTGATTTGTTTTCTCCCCCTTTTCGTTTGTTGTTGGAGTGAAGCAAGTTATGTTTTTTTGAAAAATTTATGATAGAGTCTCCCTCTTTAAGTAATACACCAATTCCGTTATTCCCAAGCCAAAGTCTGCCTTTAGAATCTTCTAAAATACTTCGTATGTGTAAAGGTTCTTTTTTTCTGTCATATCCCAAAGTTTCATCAGTAATGATGGTAAAATCACTCCCATTGTATCCGAAAACGCCTGCATACGTGGCAAACCATATCCTGTTTTTGCCTTTAGAAATATCCGTTACAGCAAATAAATTATCGTTTGGGTCAAGGACTTTTTGAGGAGGAAGGTCTAAATAATGTAATCGTTGTCCATCGTATCTATAAACTCCTGATTTAATATCAGCTTCAAACCATAAGTCATTCTCTGATTTCATCCATTCACTTGTTGTATTGTAATTGCTTTGTTGAGGGAATAAATATTGAGAACTTTCATTGTTTGTATTTGTTCGATTCGTAATTTTTGTACCATCGTAACTGCAAACTCCCTTTTGTGTGGTAAACCAAACGACTCCATCTTGATCTTCTTGTATTTTGTGAATTTGATTGTCGGTCAATCCGTCATTACTATTAAAGTAAATGAATGATTTACCGTTAAAAACTGCAACTCCTTCTTGAAGACTTCCAAACCAATAATTTCCTTTGCTGTCTTGAAAGATAGCACGAATTCCTGAGGTGAATTTTAAGGTGTCGGTTTTTGAAGTCTCTAGTAAATCAGTCTTTTTCAGTTCATTTTCTGTTGATTTCTTTTCAATGCAGGAAAAGTTCAGTGTCAATATGAGTATTAGAGATGTCAATTTTAATTTTTTTTCCATTTCGGGTTTTTCTAATATGACTAGCAACAGCTTTGTTTAAGCATCTCCCTCTCAAACTTGCGTAAATATTTCTAAAATACAGCACAAAAATTTAGGGTAAAAAGCGAATCCAAATAAGCTTCTAATAGCTGATTTCCCTACATTTTCATTATTTTGAATAACTGACTGATCCCTTCAATTTTTAAGTAATACAAGCCTGAAGAAAATTCGCTCAAATCGAGTGACGTGTTCTCAGCTGTAAGGCCTGTTTTTAGGGTTCTTCCGTTCAGGTCAATCAGGCTGTAAATTTTTCCTGTAAGGCTATAATCGGTCTTGATGTTAACCCAGGAACTACTTGGATTCGGATAAATGCTCAGCAAAGATTCCAAATTTTGTTCCGTGCTATTCACAATTGTAGTTGGTGTGAAGACTCTTATTGTGTTTAGACCCGCTACGGCAGCAAGTCCATTTGCAGATATAGTCACACCCGATGTATTGTTATTAGGTAAATAATTGGACCAGATAAGATTAAGGTCATAATCGAAAGCATAGATATAACTTTCTCCATTGCTTACATAAATCATATTATTGTTGGCAACAGTGATCCTAGGAGAGTAAAAGCCACCTTGGGTAATCGATGCAGACAGGCTCAGGGTATCTCCATTGATAGGGTCGAAACGGATGATTTTTCCGCCACTTGGCGCATAAATCGAGCCATCGGGACCAACGCTCATAAGACTGAAGGCGGAGTTGCCATAAATCTTTGATTGCCAGAATAAGGACAACTGATTGCCATCGTCTTTTAGCGCAGCAACATTATCCTCGGTAAGCTGTGCGTATATAACGCCATCATTACCAAGCATTATAGCAGATTGAGGCACATTTCCGCCGGGCTGCAATTGACTGACAATATGTGAATATTTCTTTTGACCATTATTCAAGTCAATAGCCCATACATAAGAGATTCCACTATTTTGCTCCAGGGTATATCCGGTATTGTTGTCATCATTAATAACCATTTCACCACTTCCCGATGACATAGGTACAGTGTTTGCCTGCCAGATCATCTGTCCGTTTTGCGGATTGATTTTATAGGTTCTTTGACAGCCCTGACCCATGATGTAAAAGTTACCGGCTGCATCAAATACGCCTGTTTCGGTAATGTA
>JBILRD010000307.1:0-3474 GCA_044372845.1 Saprospira sp.
AATATAAATCAATTATCTCTATTTGCTAAAACTTGAAATCAAATGATATCTATGATTTTAAAAATTCTTCAAAACTTGAAATGATTATCTTAGCAAGAGTTGGATTTTTTTCTGTTGCTTTATCAAATGCCTTACTATGATCCTTTTTGATTTTTTCAAATTCTTGTTTTGCATTGCTAAAATCCTTCTTCAAAGCAGCTATGTTTTCCAATTGAGTTGAAGATGGTGCTCCAAAATAAGAGCTAATAGTTCCGTAAATATCATTCAATTTTTCTTTCAGCTGTGGTTCTGCGGCGCCTACATAGTTATCTCCTGTGGTAATTACCAGTTTATTTCTTAAGCTGTCTAATTTTAAATCAAACTGAACAAGTACTTTGTTTTGCACTTTTTCAACTTTTATCAGCTCCTGAACTTTGTCATCCCATTGATCAATTTGATAAACCAAATAGGCTAACTCCTGAATTATATTGAATAAATCCAGCGTAACCTTTTGTTGTTCTTCTCTTTCTTTGAGGCTCAAGGTTGAATTGGGGTCATACTGCAGTTCAATTTCTTTTTCAAAAACATCATTCCCCTTGCTGATTTTAATTTTATACTTTCCGGCTTTAACTGTTGGTGCAGTTGCAAGGGAGAAACCTTTTCCTTTGGCGACTTTTGGCGCCATAGCATTAAAGCCCCATTCGATAGTATTTATACCTTTTAATTTTCCAGCTTCCAGTTTGGTTACAGGACTGCCATCCAAATTGACGATCTCAGCACTCATTTTTCCGAAAGTATGTCTTTTAGGCAAGAAATAACTAATCTTGGCATTGTTGCTGGGATTGTCCCCCACAAACTGATTGGATAAAGCTGTGCCGCCAAAATTACTTTTTTCACTGATGGTAAACGGCTTGGTATCAAAGAAGCTAAGATTGCTTTTAAGCATTGATTCATTGATATTTCTCAGTGTCGAGATGTCATCTAAAATGATGATTCCTCTACCATGAGTAGCAGCAATTAAAGCATTTTTTTCAGGATGTAATTCCAAATAATGAACGGCAACTCTTGGAAAATTATTCGTAAAAGGTGACCAGGTTTTTCCTCCATTCAAAGTCACATACAAGCCGTTCTCTGTAGCGGCAAATAAAAGATTTGGATTTTGATAATCTTCCTGAATGTTTCTCACAAATGAGCTAATCTCAGAACTGACAATTGAGGTCCATGTTTTACCAAAATCTATTGTTTTATAGATATAAGGTTTATAATCATTGGCTGTGTGACCATCAAAAACGGCATAGGCTATCCCTTTTCCATGAACACTGGCTTCGATGTGGTAACACCAGGTATTAATTGGTAGAGCAGGAAAATTATTGGCAAAATTAGTCCAGGTTTTTCCTCCATCTTGTGTAAGCTGAACATTACCATCATCGGTTCCAACCCAAATGATCTGATCGCTCAGCGGAGATTCTGCAATGGTAAAAATCGTACAATGATTCTCAGCACCGGAATTATCAGTCGATAATCCGCCAGATGCTTCCTGATTTTGTTTTGCTTTATCATTTGTTGTCAGATCCGCAGATATCTTCTTCCAGCTATCTCCTCTATCGTTAGAGATGTGCAGAAATTGACTGCCTACATACAATCTGTCCGGATTATGTTTACTGGTTGTAATCGGGGCATTCCAGTTAAAACGATATTTTGGATCTCCTTCCTGAGGATAAGGCTTGATGATTTTTATTTGCTGTTTTTTGACATCAAATCTCCAGATATTTTCTGCTCCCTGCATTTCTGAGTAAACGATATGCGGTTCTGTCGGATGAGGATAAACCCTGAAGCCATCTCCCTGGCCTACCAATTCCCAATCTCTTGCTTCTACTCCTCCAGGACTGGAAGAAGGGCCAAACCAGGAGTTGTTGTCTTGCAATCCGCCATAAACAAAATAGGGATCTCTGTTGTCGATACTTACATGATAAAACTGGCTAAGAGGAAGATCTTCAATCATTTCCAAACTTGAACCCCCGTCCAATGATCGATAAAGTCCACCATCTGTGGCAACGAACATTTTATTTGTATTGGAATAATCAAAAACAATATCATGAATATCAGCATGCATTGAACCTAAGTTTCTGAAGGTTTTGCCACCATCTCTGCTGATAGAGCCGCTCAATCCTGCCTTGACAACAATTTCTGGATTTTTTGGATCAACATTTATTTTTGAAAAGTAAAAAGGTCTGACGGTCAATCCAAAATCTCCGTTCAGGAATTTCCAGCTGGCACCGCCATCATCTGAGCGGTACAACCCTTTTTCTTCTTTTTTTTCCGTTTCTAAAACTGCATAAACGATAGCCGGATTAGAGGGTGCTATAGCGACAGCAATTCTACCCATTTTACCTTTTGGAAAACCATTTTCTAGCTTCTGCCAGGTTTTTCCTGCATCTGTTGACTTGTATAAAGCACTATTCGCTCCACCAGAACTGAAAGAAAAGGCCGTTCTTCTGAATTCCCAAAAAGCAGCATAGAGAATATTCGGATTGGAAGGATCCATTACGAGTTCAGAACAACCGGTACTTTTATTTACATATAGGATTTTAGACCAGCTTTTACCTCCATCTTCAGTTTTATAGACACCACGGTCTTCACTATCTCCCCAAAGTGCTCCCAAGGCAGCAACGTAAATAATATTGGGATAATTTGGATGGATTTGAATCGAAGCAATTCTATCCGTTTTATCCAAACCCATTTTAGTCCAATTCTTACCTCCGTCGACAGTCTTATAAATACCATCTCCCATAGACACACTATTTCTGGTCCATGTTTCACCCGTACCAACCCAATAAGTGTTATCAGGGTCATTCGGATCAAAGGTAACTGCTCCGATGGATTGACAATAATTATCAAAAATAGAAGTAAATCTTACGCCTCCGTCTTGAGATTTCCAAACACCTCCACCAGCACTGCCAACCAATACTACATTGGTATTTTTAGGATGTAGGTCAATATCTGATACCCTTCCGCTCATTAAAGCGGGACCGATATGTCTGGCTTTTAAATCACCAAAATAATCACCGGCATTCAAAGTCTGTTCTTGCGAATAAGAAAACAATGTCATTCCCAAAAAGAGAATAACCAGGTATAAGTTTTTCATTTAGATTTATTTTTTTGGAAATGAGAATTTAGATTCGTCAACTTTAGGATTTATTTCAATTTTTTCAAACTGAATTGCCTGTGATGGACCATCTTTTAATCCTGATGTAGTTGAAAATGGCATAATCACACCTTCAATTTCCTGGTAATCACTAAATTTTGTCTGAGAGATTTTTCCTTTCATTTCTCCAGATGTAATTTCTGTTTCAACAACTAAAGGAACTTTATTTTCTACATCTAAATAGATATATTCAACGTTGGGAATTTCTTTTCCTTCAACCAGTATGGTTTTTTTCTCCAATTTTATTTTGTAACATTCCGTTCCCTCTATTTTCTCTGTGCCTAACAGAG
>JBILRD010000308.1:0-3473 GCA_044372845.1 Saprospira sp.
ATAAAGGATTTTTTGAAAAGCAATAATTATGGTGATTTTATTACCCCTATCGGAAGAATTGTTTCGAAAAAGGAGAAGCGAATCATTATTGTCTAATAAAAAATTAAACTATTTATACTTTTAAAAATCTAACATTGGCTCCTGTCGATTTCAATTACAGTATTCTAATTTTATACTTTCAATCTTGTGAATAAGAGATTTATATAACATCCAGGCAACTGATGAAAAAAATATATTCAGTTCAAAATTTATTAAAACATAAATATAATCCGGTCTTATAAATATTACCAATGTTATCAGCAATGAAAATATATCCAATTCTATTTTTTTCTGTTCTAATTCATTTGACTTCATGTACTCTAAAATCTCATACACAGACAGGTAATCATGCAGATTCTGATAAATTCATTTCCGCAGCCGACACCGTTGATCAATTTGGTGATAACATCATGTGCATTTACCAGGACCAAAAGAACAATTACTGGTTGGGCAGCTGGGAAGATGGTCTGTATAAATATGATGGCCAATCAATCATTCATTACACTACAAAAGACGGACTGCCGGATAACAGAGTCGAAGAAATTAAGGAGGATAAAAATGGCAATATTTACATCAATACCAGAAAAGGTTTGTGTCGTTTTAATGATGGACGCTTTAGTAAATTTATTTTAACAATCAATCTGGAGAGCGATTGGAAATTAAGCTCTGACGACTTATGGTTTAATTGTTTTGAACCCTCAGGATATGTATACAGGCTGGAAGCTAATCAACTTTACAGACTGAAAACGCCAACAACAAAAATTGGGGAAGATTATGTTGCCAAGCATCCTAATTATTCAATTCCATATGACATTTATTGCAATTACAAAGACAGCAAAGGTAATATTTGGTTCGGCACAGCTGCATTAGGCGCTTTTCGCTATAATGGTAAATCATTCGACTGGATTTTAGAAACAGATCTGACAGAACTTCATAACGGACCTTCCAATGGTGTTCGTTCTATAATAGAAGATTTAGACGGTTATTTTTGGTTCAATGCTGATTATCGGTATAAAATTCTAAATGATTTAAAATTGAAGGGAAGTTTTTATGAACGACAAAAAAGTATTGGAAGCCTAGACGGTAAAAAGAATGGTATTTTGAATGAATATCTATCGGTAACCAAAGATAAAGAGAACAATTTATGGTTTGCCACTTATCAAAACGGAGTTTGGAAATATGATGGCAAGAACATAGAACACTATCCAATTCAAGAAAATGGTGTAGACATCCATCTTTTTTACATCTATACAGACAACTATGGATTTATTTGGCTGGGTACACATAAAAATGGGGCTTGGAAATTTAATGGGAAATCTTTTGAGAAATTTACCAAAGGCAAAAAATAAGCTGAATATCAATCTTCTACCCAAAATAAACCCTTTTTAGTTTTCATCAAAAAATAAATTGGTATTATATTTACTTCATCTATGGTTTGAAAAATTGCACCATTAGATATTTGAACAGACAAAAAAATTAAACAACCTTTTTATGAGATTTACACAATTATTACTGTTTGCCATAATTATTTTTATAACCAATTTAACCGTAAAATCTCAAGACTTAAATTGTCCTGATTTTACAATTATCGCTGCATACCCTGACAGTATCAATCCTAATACTTATCAGTTCAGTATTCAAAGTGCCGGCGCTGCCTTTGATCAAACTAATTATCCCCTGGTTTCTACTGTTCTGGATTGTAACGGAGATACGGTAGCATCATCAGGTGGTTTATCCTGGTTTGGGCAATTAGGACAAACTACTCAGGATTATCCGGCAACACTTAGCGGAAACGGATCTATCAGTTGCTATCCACTTAATGTATTTTTTGTTATCAATTCTAATCAGGGGATTTCAGATACCTGTCAACTCATTTACTCAGCAACCAGCATTGTTAACTCTTCAATAAACACAGAGTTACTATCGGTATTTCCTAATCCTGCTTCAGAGGAGATACATCTTTCTGTTGATGAAAAATTTATTGGTTCTGCATATTCCATCTTCGACTATCTGGGTAAAATAGTTCAAGCAGGAACTATCCATTCAAAAAACAATCCAATTGATCTAAAAAATTTAGCCTCTGGAGCTTTTATCTTGAAGCTTGGCAGAGCATCTGTTAAATTGATTATTAAATAAATATAAAGTTCATCATGGGACTATTTGACTTATTTAAGAAAAAACCAAAAGCACAAAACAATCAGGAAAACCTGAGTTTAGAGGAGTTAATTAAAAAAGTTCAAAAAGAACCTTCCCTTAGATTTGAATTGTATCCTCGACTTTTAAATGAGCATTTAGTTTTAATTACTATGAAATCGAATTTAAAAGATGGTCAACATACCTTAGAACAAGATAGTATCATGAATATTGTAAGCTATCCGGACGGCTCAATTCCTATGTTTAGCTCAACCGAAAGAATATTTGACAAAGGGGTCATCAAAGAGCAGGTTTCCTACATCCTAATGAAAGGTCAGAATCTTTTTGAATATGCCAAAGGCACTACTTTTATCTTAAATCCATATTCCGATTTTAGAATAGAATTAAAGCCTGCCGAAATAGAAAATATACTGACAAGTAGTTCCGAATCTTTGCCTCAAAATTTTAAAATTGAAAAAAATAGCAATATTCAAATTGGACAACCAGCAAAATACCCAACTGAACTAGTAAATGCTCTCAAAACCCTATTCGAAACTCATCCTACTATAAAAGCTGCTTATCTGGGGTGGATTTATCAACCTGAAAGCGGCGAACCTGCCCATCTAATTTTTGGCCTTGATGCTGAAGGTGATGTAAATGTTGTATTCCAGGAAGCTAGTTTAATTGTCAGTAAATATTTAGATAAACAGGATTTTGCTGATTTTATAAAAATAGACGATAACTTTATCAGTGATTATTTTTTGAACAAGACAGTGCCCTTTTATATCAAATAATTTCCGCTATTGCACCCAATCTTTTCGAAATCAATGCATTTGCATACTGATTGATAATATTTACAAAATAAATAACAGCACCTGTACTGGTTTAAATCCATTTAATTTTAACAATCTTTATCAAAAGAATAGTCTATCTTTTTAGGACCTTCTTTAAACCTTTTACTATTTCGAAAGTCAAAAAAGAATATAAAACTTCGTCGTCATGAAAAAAATTGTACTACTTTCTATTATCCTGTTTTACTTTTCTGCTTCAAATTCTAAAGCACAAAGTTTGTATTTTCCACCTCTAACTGGTACAACATGGGATACGATCAGTCCGGCCTCTCTAGGATGGTGTCAACCTCAAATAGATTCGCTTTATGATTTTTTAGAGCAGACAAACAGTAAATCTTTCATCGTCCTCAAAGACGGTAAAATAGTCCTTGAAAAATATTTTGACAATCATAGTCGAGACAGCCTTTGGTATTGGGCATCAGCAGGAAAAACACTTACGGCTTTCACAGT
>JBILRD010000311.1:0-3461 GCA_044372845.1 Saprospira sp.
GTTCGGGTCTAAAATCAGAATATGATAAATTGATCGAGGAAAATGCTCTCCTTCAGCAGAAGATGAATAACCTTACAGAAGAAGAAAAAGCCCTAAAAGGTGAATATTCCAGCGCAATGGATGCCCTAAATGCCATTGATGACAGTTTGAATTCAATATCAGAAAGAGATAAAGACATACAAAAACTAACAAAAAAAATTGAGGAGACTAAAGATTTGACTCAAAAACAAGCTATTCTCAAAAAATTGCAAGCCTTGCAAAATGCGAACGATAACTCAAAAAATGAAGCGAGAGCATTGCAGTCAAAATTAAATTCCTATAGAATTGAAAATGAGCAGTTACGTAAAATGATTGCACAGGCAGAAACAAGACTTTTCGCTAAAGAAAGAGAACTGGAAGATGCTCAAAAAGTTCTCGATGGATTGAGGTCTGCATTAAGTAAAATGGAAGCACAATTGCTGGAAAGTAAAGGTGAACTTGCAAGTGCTTATGAGGAACTCAAGAAAAAAAATGAAGAACTCACTAATACCAATCAAAGATTAAACAATACTCTTGAAGATCTAAAAACAAAATCCGTTTTCATTGATGAACAAGCAGTAGGATACGTTGCTTGTGGAACAAAAAAAGCGCTGAGGAAAAATGGTGTACTCAGCACTACCAGTATCAAGCTTACAAAAGATTATCAACTTGCAGTCAAAGAAAATAGTACTACTGTCAATTACTTTGAAACTGATATTTTAGAATGTGCCGGAGATTCAAAGATTGAAGCATTGCTTCCTGAAAGAGATCCTTCCTCCTACTCTATCGACGGTGGAAAAGTTACCGTAAAGAACAATGAGTCATTCTGGAAGACCAGCAAAATTGTAGTATTAGTCATTGAATAATAAAAATATCAGATACAGATCATGAATAGTTATATTAAATATTTATCGCTAGCATTTTTCTTGTTAATTCTTGCTTCTTGTAATAATTACAAAGATGATGTTGAAAAAATGAAAGCTGAAAATGATAAAATGAGTAAACAACTTTCAGATATTGAACTGGAAGAAAAAATGTTGAGAGGTGAATATGCAGAAGCAATGAATGCGCTCAACTCTATTGATGATACCTTATCCCGAATTTCTGACAGAGAAAAAGAAATAAAGGAGTTGAAAAAAGACATCGAAATCACCAAATCGAAATCTCAAAAAGAGGAAATGTTGGATAAAATCAATGAACTGGTTGAAGCGAATAAAAATTCAAAAAAACAAGTCAAACAACAACAAGCCCTTTTACAAAAATTCAAAGGCGAGAATGAATCATTAAGAAAAATGATTGATCAGGCAGAGAGTAGAGTGGAAACTATCGAAGAAGATCTATCTTCCAAAAGAAATACAATCGGAAATATGCGATCTACTCTCAAAAAAACAGAGAAAGAATTAGCTGAAAATCAAAGTAACCTGAGTTTGGCCTACGAGGATTTGAAAGATAAAAATGATAAACTGGAGACTGCCAATTCCAAGTTGGAACAGCTGATTTCCGAATTAAAAATCAAAGATGAATTTATTGGAAAAGAAGCTTGGGGCTATGTTTGTTGTGGATCAAAAAAATACTTAAGACAAAGAGATATTCTAAACAATACCACATTAAAACTTACAAAAAATTACCAGGCTAATGTTCAGGCCAGCGGATCAAGAATCAATTATTACGAAAGCAATATTATTGATTGTGGCATATCAGGAAAAATAACAACTGTTTTACCCGCCAGAGATCCACAAAGTTATAAAATTGAAGCCAACAAACTCATTGTCAAAAATCCCGAGCTCTTCTGGAAATTAGACAAAGTGGTAGTTCTGGTAAAAGACAAATAAACTTTTTATAGTCATACATGTTTTGAATGCTCTTAACTTTATTAGAAATTGTAACATAACATTACATGAGTATTAAATTAACGAGCGATGGTTCTCACACAATTTATTCCGAAACATTTGCCTCCTCCTATCATTCCAACCACGGAGCAATTCAGGAATCGAAACATGTTTTTATTGATGCAGGATTAAATTACCTTGCTGAAAAATCTATAAAAAAATTGGATGTTTTGGAAATTGGATTTGGTACTGGACTTAATGCCTTTTTGACATTGATTGAGGCGAGCAATAAATCTATAGATATTAACTATCATGGAATAGAGCTCTACCCATTGGCTCTCGAAATCGTTAAGACATTAAACTATCCTGACCTTTTAAATGTCTCTGAACAAAAAAATATTTTTATCGATCTTCATTCTTTTCCAAATACATCTCATAAAATTTCACTCAATGAGGCTAATTATTTTGAAATGAATTTAAGGGTTGAAGATCTTGAAAAAATCAATTTTGGTCATCAATATAATTTGGTATATCTTGATGCCTTTGCTCCAAGTTCACAACCTCAATTCTGGGAAAAAGATTTTCTTAGAAATATTTATGATGCCATGTTTCCTAATGCAATTCTGGTTACATATTGTGCAAAAGGAGCTTTCAAAAGAAATTTAAAAGAAATAGGTTTTGCTGTAGAATCAATACCAGGACCAAAAGGTAAAAGAGAAATAACAAGAGCTTTTAAATTGGATTAAACAATTTTATAATAATTAGATTTTCTAAAATGGATTTGTCTAATTTTTAAGTTTTTAATAACTTATCATGAAATATTTATTAAATTAAATTTTCTAAATTTGCCTTTTCGAAAATTATCATTCTATTTTTTTTCACTAAAACGAGTCATCTATGACGAATTATTTATTCAAACAGCTATTTAGATGTAGTTTATGGCTTTTGCTAGGCTTCGTTTCGACGAATGCATTTGCACAAGTATCAATGACTAGATCTATTTTCTATGACCCCATCAATCCAATTTCAACTGGAACAGGGGCAACGTTATCAACTGCAGTTGGTGATGACGCAATTCAAACTGCTATACCTATTGGTTTTACCTTTACCTATCTTGGTACTGGATATAGCAATATTGCAGCTTGTACAAATGGTTGGGCGAGTTTCACTGCGACAGCTCAGTCTGCGACAAACAACAACCTTTTCGCAACAGCTGCACCGAATGCAACACTTGCACCATGGTTTGACGATTTATTCTCGGATTCAATCCTCTATCAAACTCAAGGTCCTCCAGGTGCTCAAACATTTACTATTCAATGGCATAATCAATCTTACTGGAATACCACTGGCAGACCTATAATTTACCAGCTTGTATTACTTGAGGCAACCGGAGAAATTGAATTTTATTATGAAACTGCTCCTACAACTGGAGCCCTCAATGTGTCTGAATCAGCTTCTATTGGTATTGAAAGTGTTACAGGTGGACCTCTACAATTCATTGATGCTGTTTCTGGTTCAAGTGCTATTGGAAATGGAATGCTTCAGTCAAATAGATGGCCACAGTATAACTTCAGATTCTCACCTGGTGCTCCTACAGCAATTGCTGGCGGAAGT
>JBILRD010000013.1:0-13090 GCA_044372845.1 Saprospira sp.
AAATGGCGGTTTGTCAAGGAGTATGACTTTTACGACAGATTATGTTTATTTTCTAGGGTCTTCTCAAGGTTTAAGACGATTCAGACCTATTCATATCAGACCTGAAAATCCCAATTCAAATATTTATATAGCAAGATTTGCCAATAATGATGCTAGCCTCGATAATTATGACAGAAATTCAAGATCTTTTGAAATATGTGAGGTGAATCCTAACTTTTATCACAAGATTGAAAGAACCTCCGGAACATCAGCTGCTTTTGTTGATTTTTTTATTGATACATTAACTGATGGAAATTTTAATGGTTTAGCGCATTGGAAAAATGCACAATGGAATGATGTATCTGAGATGTATTCCAGTACCAATACTTATTTTTTAAATAAATTATCAGCAGATAGTGTAGTTCGTGATTTTCTCCCTAATCCTTTCGCTTTGGTTAAGTTGAGCCCATCGATAGTACTCCTTGCTAATGAAAATCCAATTTGTGACAATGAGATGTTGAATTTGACTGCCAATGGGAATTATTCTAATTTTAATTTTATTGTGGATTCTCTATTATTACAAAGTGGGTCTAGTTCAGAATATCAGACAACATTAAGTCAATCAGTTCCTGTTTGGGTAACTGCCAATAATGCCAGTTGCGGAAGAACAAGCGATACACTATTTATCTCAGTTTTACCATCTCCAACAGCAGTTGCTTCTCAGGATACAATCATTTTGGAAAGTACAGCTGCCAATATTTATGCTCAGGGAGGTGATTTTTATGAGTGGTCTCCAACTTTTAATGTTGCTTGTAACGTTTGTCCGTTCACCTCTGTCAGACCAGATTCTACAACAGCTTATATAATTAGAGTTGAAAATCTTGATGGTTGTTTTGATTATGATACTGTTTTCGTTACAGTTAAAAAAGACCTTGAGCAATTATTGTTTATACCGAATGTCATCACTCCAAATAATGATGGGTTTAATGATTTCTGGCATATTGAAAATATTCAATTTTTCCCCTCAAACAAACTTGTTATATTAAATCGTTGGGGTGATTTAGTTTACGAGTCCCTTTATTACAATAATAATTGGAATGGAGAATACGGAAATGGACTGCTGCCTGCCGGAACCTATTATTATATTCTTGATTTGGGTCAGGAGTATGGTATTTTTAAAGGAGATGTGACCATTATTAGAAAATAGCCTCTCAATGTTTGATAAAAATAAAGTAGACATCAGTTCTGGAGCTTTATTGGTTGCTGAACCTTACATGGACGATCCTAATTTTAGGCGTTCTGTTGTTTTGTTGTGCGAGCATCACCAGGAGGGTAGTTTAGGTTTTATTCTGAACAAGCCTTTGGGAATGCCCGTCAGTAGTTTACTTTCCGGATTTCCGGATTTTAATGCAGAGATTTTTTATGGTGGTCCTGTTCAGACTGATACCATTCATTATGTTCACAATAAAGGTGATTTGATAGAGGATAGCGTAGAAATTAGTCAGGGAGTATTTTGGGGGGGTAGTTATGAGCAATTAAAGTTCTGTGTTCAAAATGAATTGATACTACCTTTTGATATCAAATTTTTTGTTGGATACAGTGGTTGGGGAGAAGGGCAGCTTGTTGAGGAGCTTGAAATTTTCAGCTGGATGCAAATTGCTACAGATAAAAACTATATTTTTTGTTCTTCTGATATTTCCAAAAATCTCTGGAAAACAGTTTTAGAGAATGAAGGAGATGTAAAATCAGTAATCGCTCAAATGCAAATACCTAATTGGAATTAGGCATATAATATTACATTCTGCTGATAGCCGCCTCGATATCTTCAATACTTTTTTGAAGTCTTAGATCGTTAGTAGTATTCTGTTTAGCAGATTTAGAATACTCTATTAACTTTTCCTTATTCTTTTTTTTAAGAGCTACTGCAGCAAGATTGATATAGGCCATTGCTTTTTCTTGTTTTCGAGATAGTCCGATTTCAAGGCTTTTAAGAAGATTTTCCTCCCCTTCTTTCAGGTATAATTGCTCATTTTCAGAATGACTGTTGACTTTGTGAAGAGCGAGAAGACCTTTAGTAAAAAAATAGTAAGCTTTATGACTTTTTAACAGCCATTCAGGTTTAATAGTTTGAGCTAGCATTTTTTCTGCTTCCTGTACTTTGCCTCTATTTAAACTAAATAAAGCTCCATTTACAGTTCCAAATAAAAAATATCCCCCAATCAGTATAAGTGCCAAAATCCACATCATGATACTTACTTTTGGGCTAAGACTAAGCATCATTGAAACGAAACCGCCTGCTATAAGAGCAAAGATGAAGAAGAATCTCAATTTTAAAACGTCCAACATAAGAATAGCTTAGCGTTTTTTTCCTGATGATCTTTTCATAAAACCTTGTTGCATCATGGTTTTCATTCCACCTCTTCCGGAAGCTGCCATTTTTCTTTGCATTTCATGGTCTCCTTTCAACATCATTTCAACCTGGTTGAGTTGTTCTTTAACCTGTGGGGTGCTAATATTAAGTTTTTTTGTTTTTTGATGCAATTCTTTAATTCTGTGTAACAATATTTGATTTTTTGGATCGCGTTGTAATTGCATGGAACAAATATTGATCAGTTGAAGATATCCCATAGCTTTAAAATCATCAGCTACTTTCATTGCCAAAACTTTGTTGGTTAGTGTTTCAGCTTTTTTAATATCGCCTCTTTGCATAGCTATAGTACTATGCATAAAATAGTACATACCATGGTACCCAAATTGTAACCAAGAGGGCATAAAGGTATATTTTAATAATTTCTCGGCCCCATCAACATCTCCAACCTGCATTTTCATGGCAGCACCATTTACCGTACCGATTAAAATATGCTTGGTCAATAAAATCACAACTAACAAAAGAGGAATCCATGCCCATACAAATCCAACTGTAGACCATAAAAATATAGTTAAGGCAAAGCTTATAAAGAAAAGGATTACCTGACGTTGAAAGGTGAAAAATTGAATAAAGTTTAACATTATCGAATGTGTAAGAAATTATAGAAGATTGAATGAATTATATCTTTTTATATTCAATTGAATGCACAACAATATAAAAGATTCACAAAATTACAAAAAAAAGGTCTTAATGTCAAGGTTTTTCAGAATCTATACGCTCGAAATATCCGGTTGATCTGTTTTTTCTGACATTATTCCAGTAAAACCATTCTCCATGCATAGAAAGATATACACCCGGTGAAAGTGTTTGAGCAAAGGCAAGAGAGGATCCCAAGTTAAAAAATCCATCAGAAGACATGCCGAATTTATAGGGAATCATAGCTCCTGTTAATACGATTGTCTTATCCTTAATCTCTTTTGATTGTGCTAAAACCTCAGCTGTTTTAACCATGGTATCAGTTCCGTGGGTAATAAGGATGTGCTTTTCTTTTGCAGATTCACAGTGATGTTGAATAATGGAACGATCATCATCTGTCATTTCCAAACTATCAATCATCATAAGTGTCCTGACGGTTATATCCAGCCTGGATCTACCCAATTCGAACATTTCTGGCAAATGGGTGTCTTTGAAAAATAATTCACCGGTTATTAGATTATATTCTTTGTCAAAGGTGCCGCCAGTTACCAAGGCAAGTATTTTCTTTTTCATATTGTTTTCAAAAATATTTATTTAATCGATAATCTTGTGGAGATGAGGAACTAAGATTCCAACGGCAGCCCCAACAATGTAACCAGTCAAAACATCAGTAAAGTAGTGCTTTCCGGCTCTCCATCTTAAAAAAGCTGCTGTTGCAGGAATAATTGCTGCTCCGGTCCAAATATAGGGCAGGGCTTTGGAATTTGGATTGTAATCGCTATAAATTTTTGCCGTCATGAAACACATAGAACTCGTAACTGAAGTGTGTCCAGAGAAAAAGGAATATCTGGCATCGTTTTTAAGTTTCAAGTCCATGGGTGCATTTGGGTTGTAGACATAAGGTCTTGTCCTTTTCACTAAAACCTTTGTTAAATTTGTAATACCAGTATTCAAAGCCATGGTTTCAGCCCAGATAACACCAACTTTGGCCCAATCTTTTCTGACATTTTTATCCAGATACAAGAGGGCAGGAGCTGCTATGGCTCCAAACATAACGAAATCACTAGCTTTGGCTGCAGGCCTTGACCAATTTAAGCTTGCTGATCTGTCGATAAAATGAATGTTATTTCTATCCAGAAGAGAAATTTCTGAACTGGTCAATGCAGGAGATTTTTTGTCCATCATAAAATAGGCAAAATTCAGTCCGATGCCAGTTAACCCTATGGGAATATCTAATTTGTAGGATAAATTATACGGAGATTGAAAAGTTGATTGAGCAACTGTATTATTAAATAAACTGAACGAAAGTAAAATCAGTAATAATAAAGATCGATACATGGGTGTTTAGTTATTGTATTGTTGTATTATAAAGTAAGTAGCCATTATTATTGTTAAAATTAAGAGAACAAATAAAGTCACCTTAATGGCAGAAATAGGTTTTTGTCCGTTAATTTTTCCTGTTTGTCCATTGACTGCAAATTGAAAGGTTTTATTGTTAAACCTGTAAGAGCACAACCAAACGGGTAGAAAGTCACTGTCAACGCTCAATCCTCTTTGTGTGTCACCACCAAGTTCGCCTGATGCTCTGCTTCTGATTGCCTGATGCATTTTTTCCTCAGCCTTTGAATATCCATCTTTTACACCCAGACTATAAATCTCAGCTTCCCATCCAACTACCAATTCGTTGCTGTGATTGACGACTTCATTCAAGTTATAGGGATATATTTTTTCTATAATTTTTTCAGGAAGACCTTTTGAGGCTAATATTAGTAAATCATCAAAATGTTCATTAAAAGAGCCTTGTTTCCAGACCCATCTGGTTTTACGGACTTGTTTTGAAACGTATTTGCCATTTTCATAAACCTGTTCCGTTTCATAATAATGATAGCCCGCTTCTCCTGACCATTCTGAATAAGAATTGGAGTCAAATGTCCAGAATGGCACATAGATTCCATGAATATCTTCCATTGAGGCCAGTTTTTTTAATTTATTGGGATGGAACCAGCCTTTTTTTATCCACACCTTAAATTTGTCTACTGATTCTCTTTTATCAATTTTAAAGGGTAAAATGCCTTGAGGTTGAATTATATTTTCGTTATAAGCCTTTTCATTTACTTTTTCAGAACCACAAAAATTACATCTTATAGAAACTTCTGTATTGTCAATCATTAGTTGAGCGCCACAACCCTGACAATCAATAACTTTCTTGTCATTTTCTGAAGGGGAAAATTTTTGTTTGTTTTCCTCAGCAAAACTTAGCGATAGTTCTTTGACAAGGTCATTGGATTTTTCATAATCTTTGGAAAAATCACAATGTTTACAACTGATCATTTCTTTTTCAGCAGAGTAGGATAGTTGACTACCGCAATTTGGGCAGGGCAAATTTAGAATACTCTGTTTGGCATTTTGATTGTTGGCAAGCATAAAAATTGGTTGAATATTTCTGCAATATAGTGATTCTATGAAGGATTATCAAAACTGAAAAAATATTATTTCTAGGTAGTATGGACAAAAAAAAAAGAAGCTGTAAACAACTTCTTCTTTTAAATTTTTAAAAAAAACAATACCATTTTAGTAGTACATGTATCTTCTTACATTGGCTGCATATTTAGCTAATCTGATTACCTGTCTGGTATAGCCATATTCATTATCATACCAAATATAAACTGTGATTTGTTTGCCGTCACTTGAAACCTTAGTTGCAGGAGCGTCATAAACTGAACATGCTATAGCTCCAATAACATCAGAGGAAACAAATTCCTTGGAGGATGAGTATTGAATTTGCTCCACTAAATCACCATAAAGTGATGCTTTTTTCATGATTTTATTGATCTCTTCAACAGAAGTTTCATTTTCTACCTGCAGAGTCATGATCGCTAAGGATCCATCTGGAATTGGAACTCGAATGGAAGAGCCGGTTATTTTTCCAGCCAATTCAGGTAAAACTTCATTCAATGCAGAGCTGGCTCCAGAAGAGGTGATGACCATATTAGTTCCTGCACCGCGACCTCTTCTTTCTTTTTTATGATAATTATCCAATAAATTTTGAGAACTGGTATAAGCATGGACGGTTTCCATGTGACCTTTAACTATCCCCAGGTTATCGTTTAATACCTTTAGAATAGGTGCTATTGCGTTTGTTGTACAGGAGGCGGCACAGAAAATTCTGTCATCTTCTGCTTCTAAACTCAGATTTTCATGATTGATTCCATAGACTAAGTTTTTAATACCTTTACCTGGAGCAGTAAATAATACTTTGTCAATACCAGGTCTTAAATGTTTGCTCAATCCATCTCTATCGGTCCAAACACCAGAACTGTCAATCAGTAATGCATTATGAATACCGTATTCTCTATAGTCGATATCTTCTGGTTTTTCTGCAAAGATCATTTGAACTCGACAACTATTGATGATCAACTGATTTTCTTCGGGAACAATTTGAACGGTACCTCTTAATTTACCATGAATTGAGTCTTTTCTAAGTAAAGAGGCTCTTTTAATCAATTCCTCTTCGTGACTTTCACCTGCCTTTCTTGGTCTGATGACAATAGCTCTTAATCTTAATTGCTCACCTCTTCCCATCATTTCCGTGAGAATTCTAACCGCAAGACGTCCTATCCTCCCAAAACCGTAGATCACCACATCTTTTGGTTCAATATGTTTGGCAGTTTTAGCCTCAGTACCGCTATATTCTTTAAGTTCATGAGCTACAAATTCGTCGATACTGCTAAATTTTCCTTCCTCCAGACTTAACCAACTGGTTGCCAGAGCACCAACATCAATTCGAGCAGGAGCCAGATCCAGTTTGGCAATTGCTTCAGTGATTGCAAGGCTCATTTGCACTGAAATTGGTTTGTTAACATAGTTAGTGGCAAAAAGATGGTCATTCAAAACCTCACTTGGGCGACTATCATAAATATCTCTTCTGAATAAAATGATTTCGATAGAACGGTCAAATCTTAATGCCCCAACAAGTTTTTGAAGTTCCAGGGCTGTTTTTTCATCTTCTCTCCAAGCACTCAAATGCGCTTCAAATTGAGATTCGGCTTTTTGTGAATTCATGGTTATAATTTAGTTCAAAAAGAATGAAATGTGAATGCTGCAAAGGTCTTAATTTTTTTGTGAAATTAAAACCAAGCTATTATGAATTTTTAACAGGAAGGGATTTAAGTTACTTGATATAATCTTTCCAGAACTCAGGTTCATATTTTTCCCAGGCATGACAACCAAATGGCAGTTGCTTATTATTTTTTTTGAAAGAAAGAGCAGGTGCAAGCTCGAAAGCAAAATTTAGAGCCTCTGAAGCCGTAGGTCTTTTAAATTTGAAAAATTTAGGTACAATATAGCACCAAAAGAAATCCTCATTTTTGGGGAAGAATTTTTTGAAAAGGGACAGTGTTTTAGAAATTCTAAGATGTGTCTTTACTTTTCTTAAAGAGAAACCACCATTGCCAACAGTACCTACCATTTTTTTTGCAAAATCAATAAGCGGCTTTTTATTGTTTGAAACGGTTGGTGGTGCTACAATCCATGGAGCACCAATGTAATCGTAATTTTTTTGACACCATTCAAGCAATTCATCTTTGAAAACATAAGCATCTAATTGGCAGATTAAAATGTAATCATAATTTTTAAATCTATCATAAAATGAGGAGGACATCATCAGCTGATTGTAACCAGAGATATTGTAAAAATAAGCAGATCTAAATAATTCAATTTTAAAGTCTTTGTACTCTTTGATATAAATTGAGTAGTCCAGGTTTTCCGGACCAACCAAAATAATATCATAATTATATAGGAGGGAAACAGTCCTTTTGAGGGAGATCAACTCATTATCATTCAAGGATGATTTGTAAACGGGAATGACAACGGCGCATTTCATCGGACTATTGAAAAGTATTTTTTAGGTTAATTATCAGCTTCTTTGAGAATTTCCCAGGTATGATCCGCTAATAATTTTACTGTGGCGAGAAATTTTTCAAATTTATGACCTCCAATTCCCCATTCATCAGGGCCAATCATAGACAACACCAAATTTTCATCCCTACGCAGATAAAGATGATAAATATGACTGATTAGAGGTTTGAAATTCATATCAGCAGAGTAGATCAATTCGGAGATGTTAACCCTTTTTTGCAATTGCTGAGCTTGTTTTGCCAAAAGTTCAATTTGTTGTTGAATTTGCTTGAGCTGCATTTGCGTTTGCTCTTGCATGGCCTGAATGGCAAGACCCTTGGTTCTGCCTTTATCCATGGGTTTAATAACAGAACCACCTACTGTATGTGCATAGGGTAGAAGATGAGGATTTTCAGCTACTTTTTTTGGGTCAATGGGATTTATAAATTCTTCTTCCATGATTTTTCCTGTTGATCTTGTAAATATATTTAGTTTTGTCCAATATTTAAACACAGACTTAACAGTTCAATGAACATTAGGTTCTATTATTGTCAATAAGTTTTAGATTATCTAAATCATGTCAAGGTTAAAGTTAAATTTATTTCAAATTTGCAGGGATAAAATTATTTCAAAAACAGATGCTTTGGAAGCTGCCATAGAGGAGGCAAAATTATCTGCACAACAGGAAACAAAAAGTTCAGTAGGAGATAAGTATGAAACAGGCAGGGCAATGATGCATCTCGAAATTGAAAAATACACAGTTCAACTTTTTCAATGGAAAAAAATATTAGAAGATTTGAATAAAATTGACCTACAGTTGTCTTCCAGTTTTATTATGAAAGGATCTCTGATACATACGGATCAAGGCAACTATTTTATCTCAGTAGCCCTAGGAAAAATCATTTTGGACGGATCTACTTATTATGCAGTATCTGACGAATCTCCAGTTGGAAAAATTCTAATCGGAAAAAAGAAATCTGATAAAATTGAATTCAATAAGAAGTTCATTTCCATTCTTGAAATTGAATAGTTATTCTTCCAGTTTGTCGGGTTCTGAAAATCTTGTTTCCCGGTGTATTTTTTTATCCTTTGGTCTAAGTGCCAGATATGCTTTTCCAAGGTAATCAATAAGATCACCGGCTGTCAATCCCTCCTGACTTTTTTCCGAAGCAGCTATATCGCCAGAAAGACCGTGGATATAAACACCAAGAATACATGCCTCTAATGGAGTATATTCCTGAGCTAATAAGCCAGAAAGTATCCCAGTCAATACATCTCCACTTCCAGCGGTTCCCATTCCCGGATTTCCGGTTGAGTTGAAAAAACAATCTCCGGTGGGTGTGGCAATACAGCTGTTTGCGCCTTTTAGAATAATGTAAATACCAAACTCCATTGCTTTGTTTCTAAGCAATTCATATCTCTCGAACCCATTAGTTGAACTGCCGAAAATTCTTTCGAATTCTTTAATATGAGGGGTCAGAATACTATTTTTTGGAATAAATTCCAGCCATTCGGGGCTTTGGGCTATAATGTTCAGCGCATCGGCATCAAGAACAGTTGGATTTTCAATATTTTTTAGGGTGTAACAAACCGCATTCCTGGTTTTATTCTTAGTACTCAATCCGCAACCAAGAGCAATGGTGTTGTACCTTTGCAGATCATACACACGGGTAAATATATTTCTATCCTCATCGATTTCAACCATCGCCTCAGGTACAGCTACCTGCATTACTTCATAACCACATCCAGGAATATGTACCGTTACCAATCCGGCTCCTGATTTTAAACAAGCTTTGGTAGCTAAAATAGCGGCGCCCATTTTTCCATGGCTGCCCATTACCAATAAAGCATGTCCAAACTGTCCTTTATGGGCAAATTTTGGTCTAATTTTATAAATTTTTCTGACGAGATCTTCAGTAATATAATGATTATAAGTTGTTAAGGATGAAATATACTTTTTATCCAATCCTATTGACTCGTAGAAAAATTCCCCGACTCTAAAGAAATTATCGGGCAGTAGAAAGCTGAATTTAGGAGTTTCAAAAGTAAAGGTGTAGTCGGCATGAATACTTTCTCCTGTTGTTATATCATCAGCAAACATTCCACTTGGGATGTCCAGAGAGACAATCACGTTGTTGTATTCGTTGATATATTTTACAAATTTTTCAAGTTCACCATCCGCTTTTCTGTTAATTCCAATTCCTAAAATAGCATCAATGATAATTTCATCCTCTCCGAAAATTGGTAAATCTTCAGTTTTGTTGATAGTGTAAATTTGAACTTTTGTCTCAAGTTTTAACCTCTCAAGGTTTGTAGTAAAATCAGAACTTGGATTTTCAAGAAAATCGAGAATAAATATCTCGGTTTCATAGCCCAAATTGTTAAGAATTCTAGCAGATGCTAACCCATCTCCACCATTATTTCCTTTCCCACATATTATTTTAATTATTGGACAATCATCCTTTGGAAATAGGTTGACGAACCAATTGCAAAAGGTATTGGAAGCTCTTTCCATTAGTTCTATCGAACTAATATTTTCATGTTTGATTGTAACTAAATCGCAATCTTTTAACTGTGCTGAACTAAGAATTTTCATATTTATTTTTTTTGTTCTTAGTGAATGATTTTTTTTGATTAAAGTAGATTACTCTACTTGAAGTTCTTTACCCAGTGAGTTGAAAAAACGATCTTTGGCTCTTAAAACGTTTGCAGTCTCATCTTCCCAGATCAGTACGGCTACGGTACATAGCATTTTGCCCATCACCACACATTGGATGAAAATATGTACATCAAGAGCTTCTAATTCAATTTTTATACCCTCGTAAATATTTTGAAAAAGAAAATCTTCTTGTTTGATGATTTGTGGAGTTTCTTTTTGATCGCTACTCTCCGTTAAATCTGCCAGAAGATCTTTAATAACTGCATTGAAAAATTTCTTTTTATTCTCTTTGTTATTTTTTAAAACGGGTTCCTTTTCAAGATCTGTCAAGGAAACATAAGTATCATAATTCTTTTGAGGATAGTGAAATTCTACTCTATTTTTTTCAGGAATAACTCTTCGCCATGGTTTTTTTGGAAATGCTATGTAATAACCTTTATCTAAGCTCACTTTTTTCCAACCTTCAGGTATTTCACCGGGAACCATTTTGAATGTATCACCAACAGCCGAATCTTTGTTGATACTGTCTGATGAATCTGCTATTAGCTTTTCTGATGTTTTATTTTCTTTATTGGAGCAGGAAAATACAAGTATGGCTAATCCAATGAAAAGGGCTATTGCTGAAATAATTTTTTTCATAGAGGCGTCAGTTGAAACATAAAAAGCCGAGTATAAACTCGGCATATTTAATTGTAGATTATTTTTTTTCTGGTTTTAACATCAAGTTCAGTTCATCCCATTGCTGATCAGTTATTTCGCTTGGCGAACCCATCATCAGGTCTCTGGCTTGTTGATTAAGCGGGAAGGCAATGACTTCTCTGATATTTTCTTTGTCAGAGAAAACCATCACCATTCGATCCAATCCTGGAGCTATTCCACCGTGAGGGGGAGCACCATATTTGAAAGCGTTAATCATATGACCAAATCGACGGTCAACCTCTTCCTTTGGATAACCAACAATTTCAAAAGCCTTGTACATGATGTCGGGTCTGTGATTTCTGATAGCACCACTGGAAAGTTCAATACCGTTACATACAATGTCATACTGATAGGCAGATACTGCAGCGAAGTCTCCGCTTTCTATAGCTTTTTCAAGAGCAGCCATTTCTCCCTGTGGCATGGAGAAAGGATTATGAGAGAAATCCCAAACCTGTTTTTCATCATCAAATTCATACATCGGAAAATCGACAATCCAACAGAAGGCCAGTGTGTCAGCATCTGCTAAATTAAGTTCAGTAGCTACCCAGGCTCTTACTTTGCCGAGGGCATTATTGACGAGTTTTCGATCACCGGCCATTAAAATAACAGCATCACCTGTTTCGGCATTCATTTCATTTTTAATAGCATTGATTTCTGATTCATTCAAAGCTTTGAATACAGATCCTTTAGTCTCCTCTGACGAAAACTGAAGGTAGCCTATACCGAAGGCACCATTTTCTTTAGCTAAGGCTTGAGCATTGTCAAAGAATTTTCTGGATTGTTGAGCAGCCTCTTTTACCAAAATGGCTTTAACACATTTTCCTTGACTGTCATACATTTCTTTATAAACCTTGAACTCAGAATTTCCGAATATGGCAGTCAGATCCTTCATTTTCATGTCATATCTGATATCGGGTTTATCATTTCCATACCATTCCATAGAATCGTGAAACTTGATTCTTGGGAAGGGGAATTCCTGTATTTTTTTGTTACAAACTTTTGGTACAAGATATTGATACATTTCTTCCAAAAGAGCAAATAGTTCATCCTGAGTGATAAAAGCCATTTCCATATCCAATTGATAAAATTCACCCGGACTTCTGTCGGCTCTGGCATTTTCATCTCTAAAGCAGGGAGCAATCTGGAAGTATTTGTCAAAACCTGAGCACATCAATAACTGCTTGTATTGTTGTGGAGCCTGAGGTAATGCGTAAAATTTTCCGGGATAGAGCCTGCTAGGAACCACATAATCTCTGGCACCTTCCGGAGAGCTGGCTGTTAGTATTGGAGTTTGGATTTCAAGAAAACCTCTGGTGGACAAAAAATTTCTAATTTCCATCATCATTTTAAATCGAAGCTTGATGGATTCTTGCAATTCAGATCTTCTGAGGTCTATGAATCGGTATTTTAATCTTAGGTCTTCACCTGGATTTTCATGTAATTGAAAAGGAAGATTTTCAACTAAAGAATCAATTATCAAAGATTCAACAATGACTTCAATTTCACCTGTAGCCATATTTTGATTGGCGTCTTTTCCTCTGGATTTTACCTTACCTTCTATGATGATGACGCTTTCTGGTTTTAATGTTTTGGCTTTTTCAAAAGTATTTTCAAATTCATCTGAAAAAACAAGTTGTGTTTTGCCGTAATGATCTCTAATCGTTATGAATAGAAGATTTTTACTTACATTTCTTATATCTGTAACCCAACCAGCAAGTTTAACATGTTGGTCAATATTTGAGGCTCTTAATTCGTTACAATTATTGGTTCTGTATTTTGACATTTTATATATG
>JBILRD010000419.1:0-2597 GCA_044372845.1 Saprospira sp.
CGGATTTTAAAACACGCATGTCCGCAAATTCCATAATAGAATTTCCGGGCTTGTAGACAAACTCGCCAACGCCTACCTTATATTTATATTCTGCTTCTTTTAGAAAATATCTGAGTTTGGTAGAACTGCCTGGCTCATATTGCTCAAATAGTGCTTCCAGTTCATTCATAGAAGCTGGAACAGTTAACTCATCATTTTGTCCAAATACAATTTTGTATCCAGGATCTAACCTAGTCAACTCATAATAATCTGAAACCTTCTTTCCAAAATCTCCAAAAAAGTTCTCAAAAATTTCAGGCATCCAATACCAGCTTGGACCCATATCAAATGTGTAGCCCTGGGCTTCAAGTTTTCTGGCTCTACCTCCAGGCACTTCGTTTTTTTCTAATAAGGTAACTTTAAAACCATTTTTTGCTAAATAACAGGATGCAGATAACCCTGCAAAACCTGAACCAATGACTATTACTTTCTTGGACATATTGAATAATTACTAATTTGTGAGTCAACTCATAACTCAAAAAATAATATTTTGTTTAATGTAAATAATATTTTTTTCGAAATTTATTAAACAAAACACAAGATGCCCCTTATTTGTCAGTAATTCTAATTATCAAGTTTATTTATTTATTATTTTTTGATTTGATTATCAAGAAAGAATAGGAATCAAGAATTCCAAGGCTTTCAGCTAGGGCAGGAGAGAGCATTGCAATAGAACCCTCTGCAAAACTGGTTTTGGGGACCTTGCCAATAACTTTTGCATAAACCTTTCTTTGTGTCATCGGATTATTTACTTCGACAATAGTTCCCTCATCCACAGCATCATATAAGATGTATAGATTTTTGCTATTGGTTGTTTTTTGATGTTTTACCCAACAAACTTTACCTTCTTGAACCTGTTCATTTTTGTTGGTATTTGTTTCTGAATTATATTTTTTCTGGTTCTTTTGATTTTCTTTAGATAGATCAGCGCTAAGCCAATTTTTTTGTTTCAAACTATCTGGAAATCCTGATTTTGAAAACCAACCAATATGTAGAAATTGGCCAACTTTCAAGTCATTGGTTTTTAAATTATTTCTTTTTTGTACTGTTTCAACATCTAAATTGAAGTAGCTAACCGCTACTTTATAGAGCGTTTCTTTTGGTTCAACTTTATAATAAACTTTTGAATAATTACTTTCCTTAAAGCTTTTTTCCTTTTTCTTTACGAGCAATTTTTTTGGTAAAGGAAGGTTTAATAATTCATTAGTTTTCAATCCTTCCTGCTCTAACTTTGGATTAAGCTTGAAGATTTTTTTTTTATCAATATTAAATTGTTTGCAAAGTGAAAACAAGGTTTCTTCCTTTCTAATTTTATATTGTAAAATGAATTGATCTCCTGAAATAATTATATAGAGCGAGTCTGGAAATTTTGGTTGCTTATTATTTTCTAGAGATTTATTCTGAGCGAAAAGGCAAATACTCAGCAAAATAAAAATTACTGTTAATACGTTGTAATGTAATTTCATGTGGAAAATAAATTAAAAAAGATTTAATTGACTAGAACTGTAGTTGGTTGGAATTGACAAATCGCTATGGTTAATTTCATTCATTTTGCGATTAAAATAACTGAGTGCCTCTACTGCATTTAGATTGTTTTCTTGATGATGAAAGAAATATAATTCATTCAAACCGCTGCCGAACAATTGACTGAAATGGCTTATCCAATTGTCCATTCTTTGGAAATCAGTAGAATCCAACGCATTTCCTACAAATCTAACCATCATGAATTGTGTAGGAATTTGCATATGTAAAACATCTCTTCTTCCTGCAACATCACTCATGACAGTACTGACTTCATATTTTGATAAAAGGTCGAAAATTCTCATCGGGAAATCATTCTGAAACCAACTTTCATGTCGGAACTCAATGGCCAAGGGAATATCTTTTACAGGAAATTTACTTAAAAACTTTTCAAGAATAAAAATATTTTCAGACTTGAAGTTAGAAGGCAGTTGCATGAAACTTAATCCAAGTCTTTTTTCAAGCTTATAAATGGTATTACAAAATAAGTCAAGGTAAGTATCATTCAATCCTAATGACTTACTTTGACTAATCACTTTAGGAATCTTAGGTGAAAATTTAAAGGTATCTGGGGTTTGATCAATCCATTTGTCAATTGTTTTTTCATCAGGAATTCTGTAAAAAGTAGTATTCAATTCAATGCAGTTGAATTGTTTAGAATATTCTCTAAGACAATCAGCAGATTTTGTTTTGGAGGGATAATATGTACCTAACCATTCTTTGACGTTCAAGGCTGTACATCCTGAAAATACGGATGACTTTGCGTTTGATTTAAAAGAATTAAGTTTTTTTAAAGAATGCTCAGGGATCTCAGGTAGATTAAATTTTACCTTTTTAATATTTTCAATTTTTCCAAAATTCATATTACACATCGATGGGGATTTGAGTTTCTCATATCAGGAATATAGAATAAAAAACTTTGTTAAAAAGTTCAATCTATTTTTGCATCGGGAAATATATTTCCAATCTGTGAAAGTCTGTAGGACCAATCATTTTTCCCAATAATTTCAAGTTTTGATTTTGGTCTGATAGCCTCA
>JBILRD010000314.1:0-3437 GCA_044372845.1 Saprospira sp.
CGAACCTATCAGTTGCTTCCCTATTATTCCAACAGTACCAATAATTGGTTTGTAGAAGGTCATGTAGAGCATAACTTAAAAGGATTGATCTGGAATAAACTGCCTCTTTTGAAAAAATTAGGTTTTGAAAATTTGATAGGATATCATTTTTTGTACACTCCTGAGAAAAAGGATTATATGGAATTTAATTTTGCAATTTCAAGAATTGGATGGAAATTGATTAGATTTGGTCGATTTGATGTGGTTGCTGCCTATAAATCGGGTCAGAAATTAAGATTTGGAGCTGTTTTTAGTTTTAATTTTTCACTTTAATTTTGGCATGATTTTGACGGTTTATTGAATTAAACAATCACGGTAATTTAAAAGATATGAAGTACTTAATAATTCTAATTTTTTCATTTTTAGGCTATCATTCCTGGTCACAGTCCATTTCATTGGATTCTCTTGAAGTTTACATTGACAGTATGGCAACAAAAATGCATACTGATAAAGAAAAAGATAATAGAGTTTTTGCTGCGACTGAAATTGAAAAAAAACTTACCGAAGCACTGGTTCAGAAAGGATCATTTGATTATCCCTTTTCAAATCTTAAAGGTATTTCTCTGGTAAAACCAAGCGATAACAAATTAAGAGTTTTTACCTGGGAACTATACGTCGATAAAGATGAGTACATCCAGTTTGGTATCATCCAGACAGCTGATGAAAAAATATTTGTTTTAAAGGATAAGTCTAAGGAAATCAAACAGGCTGAATTTTCAAAATTAAAGTTTGATAATTGGTATGGGGCACTCTACTATCATATACAGGCTTTTGAAGTAAATAATGCCACTCAGTATCTGCTTTTAGGTCGTGATTCCTACAAATTTTCAGAAAGGAGGAAAGTAGTGGATGTTTTGTATTTCGATCAAACAGGCAAACCAAAATTTGGAAATTATGTCATCGAAGTGAAAGATGGCAGAGGCAGAATTCAAAATGTATGTCGATATTTCCTTCAATATGCAGCCTCCGCCAATGTCCTATTAAGATATGATCCTGAACTGAAAATGGTTGTTTATGATCATTTGGTTTCTGGCCCCTCACCCATTGAAGGAGGCCCAGAGTCTGCCTATCCTGATGGTAGTTTTTGTGGTCTAAAATACGCCAAAGGAAAATGGAATTATGTGGATATGGTTTTCGAATATGATCCAAAAAATGTCCTGGAAAATGCCGTTAATCCTTCACAAATCATGAGCCGAACCAAGAAAAAAGAAAATAATAAAGATATATTCGGCAGAGACCTTGACGCAAATGGAAAGGTTTCAAAAACCAAGAAAAAAGAACCAATCATTCAACCCTAATTGAAAAAATAAAAAACCATGTATATTATAAAAATTGATTTTGCCACTCCAAGCTACGACGAGATGATGAGAATGCGTTATGAGATTCTAATGGAGCCTCAGGACTTAGACTGGCAGGAAGATGAATTCAGCATTGAAGAAAATTTTATCAATTATGGACTATTTGACCATAACATGCAATTGATGGGTGCTTATCAATTTTCTACTAACCTTCAAGATGAAATAATTAACTTGGAGTTAAAGCATATTTTTGTAAAATCTGATGAGAACAGTGAAACGTTTGAAGCTTTATTAAAAAATCATTTTAATGAAATCACTGAACGTTCTATTATTTCTGTTTCCTAAATATTAAAATCATAACATTGAAAAAAGGATCTATACTCAGTGATTTAAAAATTATTGATATTGCATATGGTGGAACTGGCATTGCCAAATTAAGCACCAAAGAAGGAGAATATGTAATCTTCGTTGCTAATACTTTACCCGGTCAAATTGTCAAAGCCAGGATCATCAAAAATAAAAAGAGGTATTCTGAGGCTAAACTTGTAAAGGTCGAGCAGAGATCTCCTGATGAAATAACTTTACCTTATCAAAGAATTCCTGGAGCGCCATTTGCTGCCTGGCCTATCGAAAAACAAAAGGAGTACAAGCAAAAAAGTACACTCGAAATGTACAAGAGAATTGGCGATATGCAGAACATCTCGGAGATTTTTGATGAATTTATCGAGTCACCAAGAGTTTGGTCCTACAGAAATAAAATGGAATATTCCTTTTCAACTCTGATCTCTGATTTAGAAACCGAGGAAGAAACCCATGGTTTTGCACTTGGATTCAAAAGAAGAGGACAATGGTGGGCTGTAGAAAATCTCGATAAAGCTTCCGGACTATTTGATGATGATCTGGAAAATGGTTTGATAAAAATCAGACAATTTTGTATCAATTCTGGTTTAAGTGCATGGAATCCAGCAAAGTCTGATGGTTTTTTCAGGTTTTTGGTGGTCAGAAAGAGTTTTTCAAACGAAGAACTTCTTTTTAATCTGGTCACTACTTCAGCCGATCTTGATAAGTTTGACAGTTCAGCATTTGTAGCATGCCTCAAAGAAATTCTAGGGCCAAAGCTGGCAGGTGTCTGGCATACTATCAATGATGAAAAAGGGGATGCTGTCAAACAACCTTCAGAGGCTGCTACCCTACTATATGGAAAAGCGAAAATTACAGAAAAAATATTGGGGTTAGATTTTGATATCAGCATGCAAAGCTTTTTTCAAACAAATCCGGCATCTGCCGAAAAATTATACTCCAAAGCCTTGGATTATGTCGATGAGGCCCTAAAAAAATCTACTAATCAAAGCAATCTGACAGCGATGGACTTGTTTTGTGGAACAGGTACTATCGCTCAGTTGCTAAGCCAAAGACCTGCTATCAAAAATATCATTGCTGTGGATATCGTCGAAGAAGCTATTGAAGATGCAAAAGAGAATGCCCTCAAAAATAAGATTGATAATATTTCCTTTTATGCTACCGATGCCGGTAAATTTCTATTCAATTACCCTCAATACAAAAATTCTATTGATGTAATAGTTTTGGATCCTCCAAGAGCCGGTATAGCCCCAAAAACGTTACAAAAGGTGATTGATCTCAACGCTGCTTCCATCGTCTACATCTCCTGTAATCCTTCGACACAGGCAAGAGATGCTTTGACTTTAAAAGAAGCTGGATATAAAATTTCTAAAATCAGTTTAGTAGACCAATTTCCGCACACATCTCATATAGAAAGTGTGGCATTGTTTGAAAAAGGAGAATAATTTAAAATTATTTCAATCCGGTAATTTTTATCTCCACTCGCTGGTTTCTTTGCTTTCCATAATTGGTATTATTGTCTGCAATGGGTTTTCTTTTGCCGTAGCCACGGTAAGTAATTCTATTTCTGTCTACACCGTATCTACTTATATAATCAGCCACTTTTTTTGCTCTATTGGTCGATAACCTATCACAATATTCTTCGGTTGGGACATTGTTGGTATGCCCTCCAACTTCAATTGAAACTCCTGGATTGTTCTTTAAAAATTGTATTAGTTTGTATAAAACGATTTCTGCTTC
>JBILRD010000049.1:0-9423 GCA_044372845.1 Saprospira sp.
TCCTGAAATCATGGGTGATGCCGCATTTTATGTTTTACAAAGGGACAGTAAAGAATGTACTGGTAATTTTTTCATTGATGATGAAGTTTTAACACTTGAAGGTTGTTATGACTTTAGCAAATATGCTGTTGATCCAAGCAAAAAACCAATGCCAGATTTCTTTGTATAAAAATCAAAAACCATCTAAAAGTTATGCATACTTCAGAAAAAGATCCATTAGCACTCTTAGGAACTGATTATATTGAATTCTATGTAGGCAATGCCAAGCAGTCAGCCCTTTATTATCAGTCTGCCTTTGGTTTTGATTTAGTTGCTTACAAGGGCTTGGAAACAGGTTCCAAAGATCTTTGTTCATACGTTTTACAACAAGGTAAAATTAGATTGGTATTAACTACTGCCTTGGTTGAAAATCATCCGGTAGCTGACCATGTAAAAAAACATGGCGATGGTGTTAAAACTTTAGCTCTGTGGGTTGATGATGCTGTTTTGTCATATAATACTGCTATTTCGAGGGGAGCCAAATCAGCTTTTGAACCAAAAACATTGACGGATGAATTTGGTGAAGTCATTGTTTCAGGAATCTACACTTATGGTGAAACTGTTCATACATTTGTGGAAAGAAAAAATTATACTGGACCATTTATGCCCGGATTTATTACCAAAAAAAGTTTAATGGAAGTAAGACCTATAGGCTTAAAATATGTAGATCACTGTGTCGGTAATGTTGGTTGGGGACAGATGAATGAATGGGTAGAATATTATCAAAAGGTAATGGGTTTTAGTCTGTTGATTACTTTTGATGACAAGGATATTTCTACCGATTACACCGCTTTGATGAGTAAGGTAGTATCGAATGGAAACGGGTACGTAAAATTTCCTATCAATGAGCCAGCCAGTGGAAAGAAAAAATCTCAAATAGAGGAGTATATCGATTTTTATGGAGGAGCTGGAGTACAGCATATTGCCATAGCAACAGATAATATAATTGAAACGGTTTCTCTACTTAGAAAGAATGGAGTTGATTTTCTATATGTACCAGATAACTATTATGAAGATGTAATTGATAGAGTTGGTCATATTGATGAGGATTTGTCTGAATTGAAGAAATTGAATATATTGATCGACAGAGATGAGGATGGATATTTGTTACAGATATTTACCAAACCTGTTCAGGATAGACCTACTGTTTTTTATGAAATCATTCAAAGAAAAGGTGCTAAATCCTTTGGAAAAGGTAATTTTAAGGCACTTTTTGAGTCAATTGAAAGAGAGCAGGAGTTAAGAGGAACGCTTTAGGGGTAAAATAATATTGAATTAGATTTTAATGCTTTAAATTTAAATGTTCAAATTTTGAGATTAGGCATCAAAAATTTTGATTTGTTAGTTTATTTTACAAATTTTGTGTTGTTCTTAGGGGTGTAGGGAAGCTACCCTCCCGAAAATTGGAGAGGTGCCAGAGTGGTTGAACGGGCACGCCTGGAAAGTGTGTGAACGTGATGAGCGTTCCGCGGGTTCGAATCCCGCCCTCTCCGCCATTATATTAACAGAAAATAAATGATTATATTCTGAGTTTTTTATCAAAAGCAATTTTAAAATCGTAAACCATTTTTTAAACTATGAAAAATTTGTTCGCTTTATTGCTCATCTTATTGTTTGGTGCAACAGTTTTTAATAATTCAGTTTCTGCCAATGATTATTCTAATCAAAATGAGCTTTTAGCTTTCCAGGATGAAGCTAAAAATGACAGCACTGCTACTACTGACTCTACTGCTGCCCCTGCAAAAGAGGAATCAGAAGAAGCACCAAAAGAAGAGGAGAAGGCTAAAACTACTTTTTACCAAATGGTAAAGAAATATTACATCGACGGTGGTTGGGAGTTCATGAGTTTGGTATTGATTACTTTGATTCTTGGTTTAGCTGTAGCTATCGAACGCGTAATTACATTGAGCTTAGCAACCGTCAATACAAATAAACTTCTTGCTAAAATCGAAGAAATGGTTAAATCTGGCGATATCGATGGTGCTCGTCAACTATGTTTAGCTACTTCTGGCCCTACTGCTGAAGTATTAGGTGAAGGTTTACGTCGTGTTGACGATGGTATCGACGCTGTTGAAAAGGCAATTGTTTCTAATGGATCTGTTCAAGTAGGTTTATTGGAAAGAGGTTTGGTTTGGTTAGCACTATTCATTGCATTGGCTCCAATGTTAGGTTTCTTAGGTACAGTTATTGGTATGATCTTCGCATTTGATACTATCCAGGCTTCTGGTGACATCAAACCGGATGAAGTTGCGGGTGGTATCAAAATCGCTTTGATTACAACTGTATTTGGTCTTATCGTTGCGATGATACTTCAAGTATTTTATAACTTGATTACTTCAAAGGTTGATTCTTTGTCCAACAAAATGGAAGATGCAACAATCAGCTTAATTGATATCTTAATCGATAACGGTTACACTAACGGTAGACCTCAGAAATAATTATTTTCCTTTAATCTAATAATAACTATAACAGTTTATGAAAAAAGCATATCTGTTTTTAAATAAACATGGAATAACCATCAGCTTTATCTTTGGTACGATATTATCAGTAATAAGTATTGCAGCAGTCGTATTTGGTTTTCCAGAGGGAGCTACAATGGAGGATTTATACAAAACAAGTATATTTGATCCGGCACTTAATATTAGCTTTGCTTTGATTGCAGTTGCATCTCTAGCAGCAGTTGTAGGACCAGCTATATACACAGCATTTAATTTCAAGGATTCCATTAAATTTTTGATATTGTTTGTTGCTTTACTTTTAATGTACATAATTTCTGTTGCAATGGGAGCGACTCCTAACAAAGATGAGCTCATTTTCTTTCAGGGCGTAGACAATCAGCACCTAACAGCTGACACCGTTGCCTACATTGATGGATTATTAAAATTTACTAGCATCATGATTTTTCTTACTCTTGGATCATTAGTGTTCTCTGGAGTATGGGGAATTATTAAACAAAGATAATTATGGCTAACAGAAAAATTCCTGAGATCAATGCAGGATCAATGGCCGATATTGCCTTCTTACTTTTGGTATTCTTTTTGGTTACAACCACTATTCAAACAGATGCGGGGTTGTATCAAATGTTGCCTCAATGGGTTGAAAAATCTGAGCAACAGGAAGCAAAAAAGAAAAATAAGCGTAATGTAATGCAGGTTAAAATAACTGCTGGTAATCAACTCATAGTTGAAATTGGAGATGAATCTGCACAGTTAAATTTTGAAATAGAGAATCTTAGAGAAAAAGCTTTGGAATTTATTACCAATAACGGTAAAAATCCTGCTTACTCTGAAAAAATTACTAAAGCTGCCATAGTTCTTCAAAACGATAATGGTACAACGTATGATATTTATCTAAGAGTTCATAATGAGTTAAAGGCAGCACACATAATTATTCAAAACCAGTTTTCAAAAGATAAGTTTGGTGTAATTTATGATTCATTGACAAAAGATCAGCAAAAGGAAATCAATGAGTTAATTCCTGTGTTTTCTGCAATATTGTCTGAAGCAGAAGCTACTAAATTTGGAAAAGACTAATCGATCAAAAAGAAATAAGATTATATATGTCAAAATTTAAAGGTAAAAAGAAAACTAAAGAGGCTCCTGGAATAACTACAGCCTCGTTACCTGACATCGTATTCATGTTACTTTGCTTTTTTATGGTTGTAACCAAAATGCGTGAGACCGATATTAAAGTAAGAACAAAAGTGCCTCAGATTTCAGAACTCAGAAAAGTTGAAAATAAATCTTTAAATAGCTTTATTTTTATTGGACCACCTGCAAATCAGTATCAAGAATTATTGGGTTCGGCTCCTCGTATTCAGTTAAATGATGCGTTTGCAAAACCTAGTGATATCATGCAGTTTGCTAATGCTCGTCGAAATGAAATTCCACAACCACAACACGGCGAGATGACTGTTTCTCTTAAAGTTGATGGTGAAGTTAAAATGGGTTTAGTTACTGAGGTTAAAACAGAATTGCGTAAGGCTAACATGCGTCGTGTTTTCTACATGGCAAATAGAAGATCAGAATCAAAGTAATAAATTGTCTAAAGTTTTAATAAAGCTTCTCTATATTTGTAGAGGAGCTTTTTTTATATCTTAATCAGTTCAAAAATAGGCCATGTCAAAAAAGAATAATAATTCAAAGGGGAATTCAACCAAAACACAAACTAAAATTCCTGAAACAAAAATTCAAAAGCCACTAACACCATCAATTGTTGTTGATTTATTTGAAGCGGTATTGGGTAAAAAGTCTTTCTACCTCCTAAGTGGAATATTATTATTATTGTTATTATTCCTTTTTGGTGGCTTCTTATTTGGTGATAGACTGTTTTTATTCAAGGATATTGGAAGTGATAGTATCAATTATTACTATCCTCAGATGGTTAATGTTGCTGCGTACTTAGAGGAATATGGTATTCCATCCTGGAGTTTCAATTTGGGGATGGGGCAAAATATGTTACCATTAAGTATTGGAGATCCTTTTATGTGGCCTCTATATCTCATTGGGAAAGAAAATCTGGCTTATGGGATAGCCTGGATGGAAGTATTGAAATTTTTAAGTGCCGGCTTATTATTTTATAATTTCCTTAGAATGTTGAAAATGAGCTATCATAGTTCTATAATTGGAGCATTAGCTTATTCTTTTAGTGGGTTTATGGTTATTGGTAGTGGATGGTATGTGTTTTCAACTCAAGGAGTTTATATAGCGGCCTTACTTCTCGGTTTTGAGTTGCTTTTTCAAAAAAGAATCTGGTGGTTATTCAGCGTAGCAGTTTTTTTTCTGGCAGGGGATATATCTTTTTATCTCTATTTTGGAGCTTTATTGATTTTAGTTTACGGCAGTTTAAGAATGGTTGATGAATATGGAAAGGATTATAGTAAATATCTCTGGACTTATTTAAATCTTATTTTATTTGGGGCGCTGGGTGTTTTAATGAGTAGTTTCCTATTGATAAGTACCGTTGACCAGATGTTAAATAGTCCAAGGGTATCCGGAGAATCGGCTTATTTTAAAGAATTGCTGAATAGATCACCTTTTGCTCCTGGAGATATCAAACACAACTTAACGGTTATTTCAAGGATTTTTGCTAATGATTTGATTGGTGATGCGAATTATAAAGTAGTCCAAAACCCTAATGCTGGTGGTGCTCTTACAAATATAAATAATTTTAGTGGCTGGCAAAATTATCTGGAAGCTCCGATGTTATATTGTGGGTTGTTTGCCTTGCTATTGCTTCCTCAGGCGCTATTTTTATCGAGAGGGAAGAAAAGAATAATCTTTAGCTTAGGCTTTCTTTTCGTTGTTATACCAATAATGTTTCCTTTTTTAAGGAATGCTATCTGGCTTTTTACCGGAGATTATTACAGAATTTTTTCTTTGTTTTTCATTATTTCGTTCCTTTTGATTGCCTTGAATGCTTTGGAACTGATTTATAAAAAAAGACAATTGAATTATATTGTACTATTTGCCAGTTTGATTTTTTGGCTAGTCATGCTATTCGCACCATTTGGTAAATCCCCTAACCATCAGATTGTAGTCGATGAAGTTCTTAGAAATATTATAGTGATGTTTTTATTGACTCATACATTTATTATTGCTGGTCTTGGAATTTCATCATATAGACAAACTTCTAGAATTGCTATGATTGGTATGGTAGCTTTAGAGTTACTCCTAATTTCCTCTTATTCACATAATAACTCGAGGCCTGTCATTACCAAAACGGAGTTTAAGAGTAAACAAGGTTATAACGACTACACTGTTGATGCTTTAGATAAGATTCGCAAAAAAGACAAAACAGCATTTTATAGAATCTCAAAATATTACCAATCGGGTACTGCGATGCATGGAAGCACTAATGATGCAAGGGTTCAAGGATATTTCAGTACTTTGAATTATCATTCTTTCAATCAAAAAAATTACATTAAATTCTTGGGTGATTTTGATATCATCGATACCAAAGATGAGTTTCAAACCAGATGGGCTAAAGGTCTTCAGAATAATCCTCTGCTTCAAATCATTGCATCCAACAAGTATATGTTCGTCAAAAATGTTGTGCCACCTTTTCCAGGTTATAGTCTAATAGATTCTGTTGGAGATGTCAAAATATTTGAAAACAACAATTTCCTTCCTCTTGGTTTTACTTATGATAATTACTTAAGTGAATCGGAATTTAAAAAATTATCCAAAGATAATGGAAGTTTGAAAAAGCAAATCGCAGTTTTAAAGGCATTGGTTATAGAGGATTCAGACCTAACAGATTTTAAAGCTTCAAAAAATTTGGATACTAATTCAATCAACATGAATTATAGTTTAGAAGAGCTTGATATGGATGTTAAAGAGTTGAAATCAACCACTTTGCAAATTACAAGTTTTAAAGAAACAAACATTGTTGGTAAAATTAAATTAGACAAGCCAGAGGCGCTGTTTTTCTCCATTCCTTTTGATCCCTCTTGGTCAGCCAAGGTAGATGGAAAAATAGTTAAACTGTACAGAGCCAATTTGGGACTAATGGCATTGCCACTAACTGCTGGTGAACATAGCATTGAGTTGAGTTTTACGCCACCATTTTGGAATTTGTCTTTAATGTTATCTGGACTAGGGTTTACTTTTTTTGTAGTTCTTTTATTGTGGGGTATGTTGAGAAAAAATAAGTAAATAATTGCAGGTTCTTAATCCGATTGGCTTTTAATTATTTTATTATTATTGTGTAATAATCAAAATCAAATACAAAATGCAATACGAAAATCTCTTAGTAGAAAATAAGGATGGAATAGTAGTATTAACTATCAATAGACCCAAAGCCTTAAATGCTTTGAATAGGCAAACGCTTTCGGAGCTTAGACAATTTTTTGGAGAAGATGCTCTGGAATTAGTTGGTCTCAAAGGAATTATTCTGACTGGATCAGGAGAAAAATCTTTTGTTGCAGGAGCAGATATTTCTGAATTTTCGGGACTTGATGCTCAAGGTGGATTGGAAATGTCTCAAAATGGACATGACATATTTTTTATGATTGAACGTTTTCCAAAACCTGTTATTGCGGCTATCAATGGTTTTGCACTTGGCGGTGGTTGTGAATTGGCCATGGCTTGTCATTTGAGAGTTGCTGGCGAGAAAGCTAAATTTGGTCAACCGGAGGTTAATTTGGGAATTATTCCTGGCTATGGTGGTACACAGAGATTGATACAATACCTTGGTAAAACAAAGGCTTTGGAGTTGTTGATGACTGCTGACATGATTGGTGCTGAAGAAGCTTATCGATTAGGATTATTAAATTATGTAGTCCCTGTGGGAGAGGAGTTGACAAAAGCAACTGAGTTATTAAATAAAATAGCTGCCAAGGCCCCTATTGCCATCCAAAAAGTGATTGATTGTGTCAACGCTTTCTTCTCAACAGATGGGTTCGAAAGAGAGGTAATAGAATTTGCCAATACAGTGAACACTGAAGATTTTAAAGAAGGAGCTACTGCCTTTTTAGAAAAGAGAACTGCTAATTTTCAAGGTAAATAATAATAGTTTACCAATTCATATTAAAGCTGTTGTACTTAGGTGCAACAGCTTTTTTGTATAATAAAAAACCGAATCACTCGCCAGTAATTCGGTTTAAATCACAAAAAATCTACATTTTAATTTAACATTCTACATTTATTCTTTAGACTTTATTTGTCTTTGTTATTTTTTAGAAATATCTGTTAGATAAGTATTTACTATTTTTCGCCATCAAGTCATAACCCAATAGTATCTCGTGAGTGTTACCACCGAAAGCTTTCATATTGTTAGCTGAGGTCAATTCGTAAGCATAAGCGATTCTCAAAGAAGAAAGAGGTCTTACTTCGACCATGGCAGTTGTAGCGTTGTTGCTTCTGTAACCCATTGTTACTGCTACGATATTTTTATATCCTAATGTCATGTTCACATCAGCTGTTAAAGTTTTGTTAGAAGTGCTGTAGTTTCCGAAAACTGCTGGTTTGATATTGATGTCTTTGCTAAGATTGATTACATAAGCACCAGAGAAAAGGATGTTTTTATTGTTCCAGGGTTTTGCTTGAGTAGCGTCATTTTTGTTGGCATCATAAGCATAAACGGTTGGCATAGAAACACCGGCATAGAAGTTTTTGCCGTGAAGGTAAGCACCAAGTCCTACCTGAGGGATCATTTGGTTTTTGTTGTTGTTTGTAAAGTGCTCATCACCGGCATCCCAAACCAATAATTGGTCAAAATCGGCACTGTAGTTAGATACACCAGCCTTCATTCCCAAACCAAGTGCAGTGTTTTTATTGAAACGAACCTGATAAGCATAGCTGGCATAAAAAGCAGTGGTTTTGTTTACTCCGATTTGCTCAGTAGCTGCCTGGAAACCCAAGCCCATATTTTTGTTTTGAAGAGGCATATCAGCTGAAAACATCGCCGTATTTACTTTACCGGCACTGCTGTTTACCCTCTGACGGTAAGAAGCAGCAAAGCGGATGTAGTTGGTACTACCTGCATAACCTGCATTCCAGTTGAATCCGTTGAAGCTGTATTGGCTCATGTTGATTTCCTGAGCATTAGCAAGGAAAGCGATAAAAACGGTTGCGATGATGATAATTGCCTTTTTCATGATATTGAGAATTTGTATCTGTTGTTGTTTTGCTTATTTGTTGATACAAAGTTGCGGCAATTCAAGGTCCTGTACCACGGCATTTCCCGTGATGTATAAAATTGGGTTTTATACCTAGAGGGGTACTTAGAGTTAAGGAACAGGAGTAATTTATTTTCGAATCCAGCCTTCTTTAACCACAGAGAGCGCAGAGGAGGGCACAGAGATGGAGAAGAGTTTTGAGTTTGGGGAGTTTTGAGTTGGATAGGTTAATCCTTCGGATTTTTTTTGGATTCACGCAAATAGTGCAGAGATGGAGAAGAGTTTTGAGTATCCGAAATTGAAAATTATATTAAAAAATCCTTTTTGAACTCTTAGTATCTTGGTTTCTGAATAAAAATAATGCCACAAAGGCCCAATGACACAAAGGAACACTAGGTTGTCTTTTTGAACTCTTTGTGACTTGCTGCCTTCCTGGCAAAGAAAGTAACTAAGAGACTCCTAAGGAACACTTAATTCGATTTCTTCAAAACAAAAAACCCGGACGGCAAGAGCGCATCCGGGTTCAACAACTATCTAAAAAAATCAATATCAATATTTATCGTTTTATATTTTTGGATTTTATCTCGCAACAACCACCTGAGTAGTCATCACTTCAGCAACACCGTCCACTTTGTATTTTAAAACCGCTACGTAAGTACCGTTAGCCAATTCCTCATTGTTGCCATTCACACCAGACCATTCGTTGCTGTAGTTTTTGTAGTTGGCCAATTGTTGTCCCATCATGTTGAAGATGGTCAATTCAG
>JBILRD010000294.1:0-3579 GCA_044372845.1 Saprospira sp.
CAATATTTTTGATAGTAAAGTTAGCGTTGAAACCAGCAGTGTTTGGCGTTACTAATTGAGGCATTACAGGTCTTAGTTGAGTGTTGTTTGAACCGAACTGAGCAGTACCCCCTGTGCTGAAAGCAACCGGATCGACAACGATAACAGAAGCGTTTGCTGCACAATTGTAGATATCTTTTACTTTGACGCTGTATCTTCCGGCTCTAAGATCGAATACAGAAGCTGTCGTTGCACCATTAGACCATTCAAAAGTATATTTATAGAAAGAACCACCAGAAGCGATTGCCTGTACTTCAGCATCAGTAGCACCTGGAGCAGAAGGTTGGCTAACCACGATCGTTGTAACAGAAACAGCTGCAGGTTCAGTCATCACAACATTATTAGTAGCGATACAACCATTATCATCGGTAACCGTCAGGCTGTAAGCACCGGCACTTAGGTTAGAAGCAAGGTCAGTATTGTGACCGCTGGACCATTGGTAAGAGAAGTTACCCGTTCCACCGCTTGCGGTAGATCTTACAAAAGCGGTAGCTTCACCATGACATCTTACATTGTATCCCTGAGCGGTAGAAAGCGTAGCTGTATTAAAGGTAATCGAAGCAGGAGCTACCAAGCTAACAGACTCTACAACTGAACATCCAAGGTCATCGGTTACTGTCACAGTATAAGTGCCAGTAGAAAGATTGCTGATTCTGGAAGAAGTACTTCCTGTTGACCAAATGTAAGTGAAGTTTGAACCGGAACCCTGAGCTAAAGCATTCACAGATCCGTCAGCAGCATTGTGGCAGCTAACAGGGAAACCGTTAAAATCTCTTGACTGGAAAGTAACGTTGATGCATTGAGCATTTACCAAAAGAGGTAAAAGGATAGAAATGATACCGGTGAAGAATGTTGTCGTTTTCATGATATTGATTTTTGAATCTCTTTAAATTATTTTTTTTCGATTTGTTGTGATACAAAGTTCAGGCTTTTCAAAGAGCTGCACTACGGTATTTTCCGCGATGTTGAAATTTGGGTAATTTACCTAAAGGGGTACTTAATCTGGAATCAGGAATAGAAGAATTTGGAATGGGTAAGCATGGTGTATTGGTTCACGCAAAAATCGCAATGAAGAGTCGCAAAGAAAATTCGCCAAGAATTTAAGAAAGCGATAGGATTTATCCTGAGATTTTTAACACCAAATGAGACTTGGGATTTATCCTTAGGATATATAAGCATAGAGCGCAAAATGTGATTGCCACAAAGACAGGAAGCCACTAAGGGGGCACAAAGAAAAAATCGATAGGATTTATCCTGAGATTTTTAACACCAAATGAGATTAGGGATTTACCCTTAGGATATATAAGCAAAGAGCGCAAAATATGTGATTGCCACAAAGACAGGATGCCACTAAGGGGTCACAAAGAAAAAATCGATAGGATTTATCCTGAGATTTTAACACCAAATGAGACTTGGGATTTATCCTTAGCGATATTTAGTTTTGAGCTTTTAGTAGAAAATCCTAGCGGATTTTTTTGGTTTCACGCAAATTGCGCAAAGATGAATCGCAAAGATTGAAAAGAATATAAAAAATTGAAGGATTTATCCTGAAAATTTTGAGAATCAAGGTGAGATTAGGGATTTATCCCTGACAGTATTAGGTTTTTCCTTTGGAGGATATATTTCAACGAATAAATTCATTGAAATGGTTTATGTTGTTGGGTTATTTTCCATAAACCAAGATAATCCTGGGCTATGAAAAATCGTGGGCTATAGGTATATTACAATAAATAATTTCATTGAAACAGGCAATAAGGTTAATTTGACATAGAATTTGGCTAAAAAAATTCTATAAAGAAAAATGATTTCTAAGGATTTCCAATTGAGACTGAAACTCCATAGCTAATTCAGAATTCAGAATTCCATTATTTTGATCAAAATTATCTTGAAATTTTGGCAAAGTGAAGGTACTGATTATGTTAGCTCCATGTTTTGGGAATCTCTTGGTAGCAGCTTCCATAACACTAATTCCTCCTCCCGGACCAGTCGCTGTGGAGAGCAGAAATAGATGCTTAGCGTCAAACATCTTTACATTGATTCTCGAAATCCAGTCAAATAAATTTTTAAATCCAGCGGTGTAAGAACCATTGTGCTCTGCTAAAGAAATAATAATCAAATCAGCATCTGAAATTTTAGACAAAAAAGAATGTGCTGAAGCTGGAATTCCTTCCTCTTTTTCAAGGTCAATGGTATAAAGAGGCAATTGAAAATCATTCAAATCGATTTTTTCTATTTCAGCACCATCAAAATTCTCCGCTGTATAGAAAGCAAATTCTTTATTGATGGAGTTTTTGCTGTAACTGCCTCCAAAAGCTAATATTTTCATAATTAAAGTTTAAATGTTCATGGGAACTTCCATTAGTAAAATTTCTGATTGATCTGATAAAGATTCAATATTCATATTTTCAAGATCCCAGATTCCCATACCGTCTCTCCTACTCAACAATTGACCTTCGATGTTAAAACTACCTGATAAAACAAAACAATACACTCCGTTTGAGCTATCTTTTATGCTATAGCTTGTTTTGAAGTTCTTTTCAAACTTCCCCAAATGGAACCAGGCATTTTGATGAATCCATACCCCTTCATCGTCTGTATTGGGAGATAATATCTGTTGCAATTTGTTTTGTCTGTCAGCAATTTTCAAAGTAATCTGATCATATCTTGGTTTTACATTTCTTTTATTAGGAAAGAGCCAGATCTGAAGGAATTTAACTGCTTTATCTTTATTCTTGTTGTACTCGCTGTGAGTAATACCCGTTCCGGCACTCATTACCTGTATATCTCCATGTTTGATAACTGTAGTATTGCCCATGCTGTCCTTGTGCTCCAGATCACCATCCAAAGGAATACTGATAATCTCCATATTGTCATGGGGATGCGTTCCAAAACCCATTCCTGCGGCTACGTAATCGTCGTTCAGCACTCTTAGCACTCCGAAATGCATACGATCCGGATTATAGTAATTGGCAAAACTAAAAGAATGGTAACTGTCTAACCAACCATGGTTGGCATGTCCTCTGCTATCTGCTTTGTGCAGCACTATGTTTTTCATGACTTTTGATTCTGTATTGGGTATATGATTAAAACCAACAATGTCTAATTTCTTAAGTTCATCAATATTGTTATTGACAAGATTATTGACAAATGGAGAACTGCTAAAAATAGCTGTTCCCAAAATTCCATTTTTAATAAAATCTTTTCTTTTCATAGACAATCGAAATATTTGAATACAAAATTACATTTGTTAAAATTAAGCAACGTTAACATAGGTTAATAAACAAAAACAAAAAACCTCTCAAAAAGATTTGAGAGGTTTTAGTGGTCTCGGGCGGATTCGAACCGCCGACACACGGATTTTCAGTCCGATGCTCTACCAGCTGAGCTACGAAACCATTAGCTGTACTTTTTTTGAGAGCGTGTCAAATTTAAGGCAGTTTTATGATTTATCAAAACAATAGAACTTATTTTTTATAAAATTCATGATCAAATAAAAAGCGGACTCTTTGAATTATGTTAAATTTGAACTCAATAACTAAT
>JBILRD010000315.1:0-3418 GCA_044372845.1 Saprospira sp.
TGAATAGATAATAAAACCATCAAAATTTGAACATAAAACAGCAGACCAGGTAATTGAATCCTGACCTAGTCCTGTCAATATTCTTGCACAAGGGTTTGAAATAGATCCGGATTGACCCTTTAAAAAACCAAAGGAATAGATAACTAACGAAAATATTATCAACTTTCTATACATACAATTCAATTATTCTATGTTAAGATATCATTTTTAACCAATTAGAAGTAATTATCCAACAACAACTTCACTGAGTTGATCTTTCTGAAAATATGTTTGGGCGATGCTTTGTACCTCTTCTGAAGTAATATCCCTTGTCCTAGTTACCATTGTTTCAAAAAAATCAAAATCTAAATCCTCTTCTATAAGTTCACGAATTACCGAAGAAACATTAAAAACACCATCAACGGCATTTAAGAACATCCCTAAAGAGTAGTTTTTTAACATTTCTAATTCTTCATGATCAACCAACTCAGTCTGTAAACGATCCATTTCAAAATAAATTTCACTAAGAGCTGATTCTTTCAGGTGATTATTTACGTCCGTAAAAATATAAAAATAACCCCCATGCCTCATTGTTTCCATCGAAGAGTAAACACTGTAGGTCAACCCTTTATCTTCTCTTAAATTTTGCATCAATCTAGCTCCAAAATAACCACCCAATAGTGTATTTACAAAGTAAAATGAACTGTAATCGGGATGTTTTTTATCAAATAATCTGGAACCTATTCTGATAGATGCCTGATTAGATTCCTTTGGAGCATCCTGTCTGATAACTGTTCTCTCCTGTTTTGGGAAATCAAGTATCTCTGCTCTAAAATCGCTTTTGTAATGAGGTAATTCTAATGTATATTTTTTTAATAAACTGACAATTTCATCATTTGTCCTACCGCTGATGATTACCTTGCACCCTTTTGATCCATATGATCTTTGGTGTTGTTCAAGCAAATCTTCTCTTCTGATATCATCATACATTTCAGGACTGCTGTTATATCCATAGGGATGCTTTTCCCCGAATAACAGCTCTGTAAAAACCCTGTAAGCTATAACATCATTTTTTTGTAGTTCCAGTTTTAAAGTTTGCTTATTTCTGGAGCAAAATAATTCTAATTCTTTAGCATCAAAAACAGGCCTGAGAATCATCTCATAAACCAGAGGAAGCAGTCTTGCAAAGTGTTTTGTTAAGCAGTAAAGCCTGATACTTATAACGTCAAAATCATCTGATACTTTAAGTTTTGCGCCATAAAAATCAAACTCATCTGCCAATTCATCAGCACTCATGCCTTTGATACCACTTTTTATAAGCTGTGCTGTAATTCTGGATGCCAGTGGCTTAATTTCATACCATCTTCCAGCGTCAAAGAGCCATTCAATTTTTAATATTTCTTGTGTTCCAAGCCTCAGATCATAAATTACAGCTTCATTAGACAATGGGTGAACCATGGGCAACTGTAAGGGTATGCTTGAAACCGAATGAATTACAGGAGCTTTCATGGCTGGACGCTTTTATGAATATGGAATATCTTTTCAAGCAAATCAATTCAAAGGAGTTGATGGTGCTACTGGCTGAGTACTTTTTGTTTCAGGTTGTGGTACAGCTGGATTGTAATCTGGATTGATTGATTTCCATTTTTTATTCAGCTCTTCCACTTTCGGCAAATATTGATCACGATTTGCAGGATCTAAATCTACCATTTGTCTGTAAGCAACTTCCAAATTATACAGAGTAGGAACATAATCCGGAGCTGTTTGTAACGCTTTCTGAAAGGCTTCAATGGCTTTTTTGTGGCTTTGAATAGCTTCAGCAAGTTTTCCGGCTTGAGCAAAATTGATACCCGTTATTCCATAAGCTACACCCATCAAACGAAGGGTCTCCACATCTTTGTTTTTTCCCCACTTATTAGACTCTTCCAGATCTTTTAGGGCTTCTGACACATTACCCAACTTTTCACCGAATAATTTACCTCTGTTTCTATGCGCCGCTGTTAAGTTAATCGGAACATCAGGATGATCAGGACGTAATCTTGATACCTCGTTATAAGCTTTGATACCCTCAGTGTACAACATCATAGATTCAGAATACTTAGCTCCAGCTAACTGTTGGTTACCAGATTTTCTCAAACTATCCGCCTGAGCCTCACGAATGTTGCCAAGAAAAATATGCGAGTTTCCTAAAAGCAACCACGCATTGTTATAAGTTGGATGAATCTTGACGGCATTCTTGGAATGTTCCATCGCCCTCATGTACAATTGTTCTTTTTCTAAAGCAGTTATCTCGGCTTTTCCAGCTTTGTCCTGCAGAACACCAGAAACGGCATTATTCAATTTCGCACTATTTTGAGAAACAGCAATATCGGTTGTAAACAATACATAATCATCAAACCAGTCAAAATTTCTATCAAAAGTAATGACAGAGTAAATGATTGTGACAACAGCAAAAATCGACATTGGCAAGGAGCTATTCGCTATTGAAAATTTATTATTTTTACTAGCTAATTGAGCTAGACCCATTGCTGAAATTAAACTGAATGCAATGGAGGGCATGAACATGAATCGCTCCGCCATCAGTGTACCAATTGGGAAAAATAAATTGGAAACCACCGAAAAAGTTGCGGCATAAAATATAATAGCAAATGCATAAGGTTTTCTCTTCATTAAGCCCAAAATAGCTAAAATAGCCAGTCCCAGATGTGTTAAAACAGACAAAAGGACCATTGGAGAAGAAAAAGTAGGAATAGCATCTCTGATATAGCGAATCCTTCCCTTTTCATCTTTTAATTCGGTAATATTATTTCCTTTGGTTGGTTTCACAGCGCTTGCCTCCACTCCGATATGCTTTGGATAATAATCGTTTGTCAATGGATAAGGCACTGCCAGAATCTTTAAGTAATCCATCCAAGTATGTAAAATCATACCCGATTTCTCCTCAGAGCTGAATGGAACATAAGTATTTTGATTCTGACCACTTGGAGCCAATTTCAGAAATGGATCATTCATCAATTCCGGTGGCGGTGCCTGTTTATTTGGCCATTTCAAAATCGGATTTCTGATTCCGAACCAAAAGACTACTACAGCAATCAAAAAAGGACTTGTTCGAATAGCTATTGTTTTTAAATCAATATCTGTTTGGAAAAAGTAAATAGCTGCTGGAATTACTACCAGGAAAGGTATAGCACTTTCTTTTGCAAATAATGCGAGGAAGAATGATACAATCGCAGCCGACATATAAAGATACCATCTGCTGTTTGTAAAAGATTTCATCGTCATAAAAGCTGCTAAAACAGATAGTAATGTTACCACCACCTCGTCACGACCTTTGATATTGGCAACGGCTTCTGTATGAAGAGGATGTGCAGCAAATAATATAGCAGCGGTAAATGCTATAAAAATAGCTTTACTATTTCCATTTTTCTTCGGATCAAAC
>JBILRD010000317.1:0-3408 GCA_044372845.1 Saprospira sp.
AATTCATTTATAACAGGACTTATTGCTACTATTGTTTTGCAGAGTAGTTCTGCCTTATCTCTGATAGTTTTAGCATTCGTTGGAGCTGGTATAATTTCTCTTTATTCAGCTATTGCTGTTATTCTTGGAGCTAATCTAGGTTCCACTTCTACAGGCTGGTTACTTGCTCTATTTGGTTTTGATTTTAATATTGAAAATCTTGCTTTGCCGATTATCGGATTTTCAGCATTTATGAATATTTTTTTAAATCAAAAAAAATCACTTTTCAAGTTTTTTTCAATTCTATTGGGTTTAGGTCTTTTGTTACTTGGTCTTAGTTTTATGAAAAACAGTATGGAAAACTTCTCCAGTATCATTCGACTTGACCATTTTAATAGTTTTGGAAAGGTCATATTTTTTCTGCTTGGCATCATCATCACTGCAATCATGCATGCCAGTTCAGCAACTGTAGCCTTGGCTTTAAGTGCTTTGAATTCAAAAATTATCGATTTCGATTCTGCTGCGACTCTTGTTATTGGAGCAGATGTAGGATCAACATTTACCATCTTAATTGGAGCTATGGGCGCTGAAGCCATCAAAAGAAGAGTTGCCTTTGCTCACCTTGGTTTTAATTTAGTGGTGGCTTCTATTACGCTCATGTTGTTACCTCTTCTATTATGGATGGTTTCAATGGTATTCAAAGTGGAATCTGAACCACTTCTAGCCTTAGTTTTATTTCATAGTTTCTTTAATTTTATTGGCGTTATTATTTTTATACCCATAACATTACCATTCGGTCGTCTTTTAAATAAACTCATCAAAGACAAAGCACACAATAACACACTTTATATCAATAATTTATCTCTTGAATTCACTGATACAGCTATTATTTCACTTCGTAAAGAAATTCAGCATCTTTTCTACAAGGTATTGTATCACAATACCTCCATTTTACAATTGGATACAAAACTAATATTTCCAAAACTGGGTGAACTTATGAAAAACAAAATTCTAAGTGATTCCTTTGTAGAAGAACAATATGAACATATTAAACTTCTTCAGGCTGAAATTTTAACTTTTGCTGTTGCAGTACAAATGAAAGGATTGACAAAAACTCAACTAGGTGAAATTGATCATCTATTACATGGTTTGAGAATGTCAGCACATTCTGCCAAAACCCTTAAAGACATTAAACATAATTTCGAACAGTTTAAGTATGTCAATAATAAATTTTTGAATCATCAATATCAGCACTTTAGAGAGAGATTACTCGAAAATTATATTGAAATTTTGAAAATTCTTGAAAATAATCACTCTGGTAATAACAAAACAGAACTTATCCTTAAATTACTTATCAAAATAAAAAAAGAAGACAAATCTTTATTGGATGACACTTCTAATGCTATCAACAACAAAGAAATTGAAGATATCAATCTGTCAAATCTAATTATTGCCAACAGAGCTTTTGTACAATCAAATCGACAATTGCTTCTGGCTTTAAGGGAAATAATTCTTAATGAAAAGGAACTGAAAAAATTTGATGAATTAAATCAGGAAAAAGATGATTACCTGGAATTGGAAGATGCTTAACAATAAAAACTATCTCAAGAAAAGTTATTCGATATGCTTTCTCCTTGCCTTATTCATATCCTGTTATACTCCTACTTGTAATTCAGAATTTAATATCAGCTTCGAATTATTAAATCATTCCAGAAAACTGGGTTTCAATTATTGTTCAAACTTGGAAAAAGCCTCTCAAAAAGATACTTCAGCCTTGCTAAGACTCATTCGATTTGCCTACAAGACGGATGACCTTACAGCTGCTGAACACGGAATTATTTTCAGTAAGACAGCTATTAAACTTGGGGATGATTTCATGATCAGCTTTTCAAAAAAGCAAAGTATTGAAATACAGATATTGATATTAAAAATGTTTGAGGCTGCTGAAGAATTTTCAAATGAAAAAATTGACTTATCTTCAACTTTACCCAATACCTTGCAATTTTTAAAATCTAATATTCCTGTAAAATAGTATGAAAAAAATAGTCGTTTTAAGTGGTGCCGGCATTAGTGCAGAGAGTGGAATCAAAACTTTCAGAGACGCCAATGGACTCTGGGAAGGTCATGACATCATGGAAGTCGCCAGTCCTGAAGGATGGAAAAAAAATCCTGAATTAGTACTTGAATTTTACAATAAACGCAGAGCACAGCTTCATGAAGTTCAGCCTAATGAAGGACATATGGCCCTTGCTCAACTAGAAAAATATTTTGACCTGGAGATTATCACTCAAAATGTAGATAATCTCCATGAAAGAGCTGGGTCCAAAAAGGTTTTACATCTTCATGGTGAACTTTTAAAAGTCAGAAGTAGCCTTAATGAAAATATGATTTACGATTGGCCCGGCGATCTGCAACTGGGAGACAAATGTGAATTTGGTTCTCAACTAAGACCTCATATTGTCTGGTTTGGAGAATCTGTTCCTCTTATCGAAAAAGCAATTAAAATATCCCTGCAAGCCGATATATTCATTGTCGTTGGAACCTCTATGCAGGTTTATCCTGCTGCAGGTCTTTTAAGTTATATCGACGCTGATATCCCCAAATTTTATGTGGATCCAAATCCTGCTGAGATCGGCAAAATATCAAATCTCCAAACTATTCATCAATCTGCAGCATTTGCGCTTCCTGAGCTAGCCCGTGAACTGATTGAAATTCATCAAAATTCCTGAGATTTTACAATCTTAAAAGCTAATAGATTTTAAGTCTAGTTCGAATTTACCTATTTTTGTTCTATTGCTTTCAAACCAAACTTTTTCTATTTTGAGTCAGCACAAAAATTCAGAAAACGAGGAGTTCAGCTCCGCCCGAATAACACCTCTAATGGAACAGTACAATGAGTTCAAAGCTCAATATGCTGAAGCTATCTTATTATTCAGAGTAGGTGATTTTTACGAAACCTTCGGAAATGATGCCATCCTCGCTTCCAAAGTACTGGGCATTACTTTAACGGCAAGAAATAATGGTTCCTCAAAAATTGAACTGGCAGGTTTTCCTCATCATTCCCTGGACAGCTATTTACCAAAGCTGGTACGTGCCGGATATAGAGTCGCCATTTGTGACCAGATGGAAAAACCTTCCCCTCAAAAGAAAATTGTTAAAAGAGGCGTCACAGAAGTCGTTACGCCCGGAATCACAGTAAATGATAAAATCCTGGATCATAAAAGCAATAATTTTCTTGCCTCCATTCATTTTGGAGTCAAAGATCAAATGGGTTTGGCCTTCCTGGATATATCCACTGGAGAATTTTTTGTAGCTGAAGGAGAACATCCCTTAATGGATAAGCTATTCCAAAACTTCAATCCATCAGAATTGATTCATGCTAAAAGCTATAAAAAGGATCTTCAAAAAAAATTCGGCGAGAGGTACTAC
>JBILRD010000316.1:0-3408 GCA_044372845.1 Saprospira sp.
CCTCTAAATCTTGCAACAATTCAATTTTGTAAGGATCTCCCTTTTCCGTAAAGTATTGAATAGCATCAGATTTACTGATTTCTTTTCTTATAAAATCGTTTTTCTGACGGGCGAGATCCATCATTTTATTTTCGATAGCCTCTAAATCTGCCAAACCTATCGTTTTACCATTCCCAAAATCTACATCGTAATAAAATCCGTTATCTATTGGAGGACCGATACCCAATCTTACACCAGGATAAAGTGATTCCAAAGCCTCAGCCATCAAGTGGGCTGAAGAATGCCAGAAAGCAGATTTACCTCCTTTGTCGTTAAATGTTAAAAGTTTAACATTGGAATCTGTTTTTATTGGACGTGTAGCATCCCAGATGTCCCCATTTACTTCTGCGGCAATTACATTTCGAGCAAGACCTTCACTAATGGAAAGTGCAATGTCCATACTCGTTACTCCCGATTCATACTTACGAACGCTGCCATCGGGAAGGGTGATGTTAATCATAAATAATAAAATTATTAAAGTGAATAAAAATTCTGTTTTTGGTTGTAATATTGGATCTAAGCAATACGATATTTCAATGCGCTAAATTACAACTCTATTTAAAGATAAAAGATAAAGCATTAAATTTCTTTATATAAATAGTTTAATATGGACATAAATCTTTCATTGACAAACTTTACCAAATTTATGTTTTTCACAGGTAAAGGAGGAGTTGGAAAAACTTCTCTGGCTTGTGCTACGGCTGTAAAATTAGCAGATGAAGGATATAATGTATTATTGATCAGTACCGATCCTGCTTCAAATCTTGAGGATGTTCTACAATCAAATGTCAGCGATGTAATACAATCTCATATAGATTTATATAATTTAAAAACAATCAACATCAATCCCGAGCAATCAGCAGAAGAATATCGACAAAGGGTGCTGGTTCCCTATAAAACATTGGCTTCAGCAGAAGAATATAATAAAATAAAAGAAGGTTTATCCGGTGCCTGCACTACTGAGATAGCATCATTCGATGAATTTTCAAGATTTATTACTGGTGAAGATAATCCTGATGAATTTGACTTTATTATTTTCGATACTGCTCCAACCGGACATACATTACGACTCTTGGAATTGCCAGCAGCATGGGATACCTTTCTGGAGAATAATCCTGAAGGTGCCTCTTGTATTGGGCCATCTTCAGCTCTGAAAAGCAGTAAAGATCGTTATAAAAAAGTAATCAGTACATTAAGAAACGAAAAATCAACAACATATTATATTGTCAGCAGAACGGATGAATACTCATTAAAAGAAGCTGCAAAAACTAGTAGAGAGCTGATTGAATTAGGGATGACCAATCAAAAATTGCTCATCAATGGTATTTTTAAAGCAATAGACAAAGACGATAAATTTGCCTTGAAAATAGAAAAAAATGCTGCTCATAAATTATCAAATATCCCAATTGAGATTAAAAATTTAACAGCTGAAAGTTTTCCGCTACTCCCATATAATATTCTGGGGCTACAAAAACTTAGATCTATTTTTAATCCGGAACTACAGAAAAATATAAGTGAAAATGAGATTAGTTTAATTTCTGAAATTCCAAAAGATCAAAAAAATCTTCATGATTTGGTAGATAGCCTGGAAAATAATAAAAAAAGTGGATTGATTATGACTATGGGAAAAGGAGGTGTTGGAAAGACAATCGTTGCTGCTACTATTGCCACTATGTTAGCCATGAGAGGACATGAAGTTTTACTTACTACAACGGATCCTGCAGCTCATGTAAAAGATTTCATGAATCAACTGGATAAAATTCCAGCCAATCTGAGCATTGAAAGAATTGATCCAAAAGTAGAAACACAAAATTATATTGATAAAATTCTGGATCAAAAAGGATCCAATTTAAGTGAAGAAGGTAAAAGATTATTACTGGAAGATTTAAAGTCCCCATGCACGGAAGAGGTAGCTGTTTTTCATGCATTCTCAAAGGCAATTTATCGAGCCAAAAGACAATTTGTGGTGATGGATACTGCTCCTACTGGTCATACTTTATTACTTTTAGACACTACAGGAAGTTATCATAAGGAGATAATGAAGAAAACTACTCCTAGCTCAATAAAAATCTCTACTCCTTATATGGCTTTACAAGATACTGAGTTTGCAAAAATTTTGTTAGTGGCCTTACCTGAAACAACCCCTATGCGAGAAGCTGAATTATTACAAAATGACTTAAAAAGAGCAGGAATTACACCATATGCCTGGGTAGTCAATCAATGTTTATCAGAAATAGATGGTATTAGTGATCCTTTACTTAAAAAGCGTGCATCAGCTGAATTTGAAATTATCAAAAATATTGAAGAAAAACTCAGCAAAAGAACTTATTTAGTTCCTTATATTCCAGAAGAAAAACTATTACCTTCCATACTAAAATTGTATAATGAAAAATAAAAAATAAGATTGTGCAATATTTATCAAAAACAGTTTGGATTTTATCAATCATCAGTTTATTCACAGATGTTGCCAGTGAAATGCTATACCCTGTCATGCCCATTTACTTAAAATCAATTGGTTTTTCGGTTGTTTTTATCGGCATATTAGAGGGATTTGCTGAAGCAAGTTCTGGATTGAGCAAGGGATATTTTGGAAAACTCTCTGATTTATCTGGAAAGAGACTTCCCTTTATTCAAATCGGATACCTTATGAGTGCCATATCCAAACCAATGCTGGCAATGTTTGTAAACCCTATATGGATTTTCCTCACCAGAACAATAGATCGTTTCGGGAAAGGCGTCAGAACAGGAGCCCGAGACGCTATGCTTTCTGATGAAGCTACATTTGAGACAAAAGGGAGAGTATTTGGGTTTCATAGATCAATGGATACTTTGGGCGCTGCTATTGGTCCAATAATGGCATTGATTTATCTGCATTTTTATCCTAATGAATACAAAACCCTTTTTCTACTGGCTTTCATTCCGGGAATACTATCGATATTAGCCACATTGCTACTAAAAGAAAAAGTAAAACCGAAAATTAGCAGTATCAAAAAGAATCATATTTTTTCATTTCTTGGATACTGGAAAGAAAGTAATGCTGCCTATAGAAAACTGGTAATTGGACTCTTAATTTTTACACTTTTTAACAGTTCAGATGTTTTTTTACTGCTTAAGGCTAAGGAATCCGGCTTGGATGATAGTTCTATCATCATGGTGTATATTTTTTACAATTTTATCTATGCGCTCTTTGCCTATCCGATTGGCGTTATTGCAGATAGAATAGGTCTGAAATATATGTTTACCATTGGTTTGGCTATTTTTTCAGTGGTGTACTTTGGAATGTCTTTGAAAGTCAATTTACTAATGTATCTGACTTTTTTCTTTCTATATGCCATTTATGCTTCAGCTACCGAAGGGGTATCCAAGGCA
>JBILRD010000319.1:0-3402 GCA_044372845.1 Saprospira sp.
GTTTCGTTAGCCAGCCTTCCTCAATTATTTTTTTTGCACCACCTGGTAACTTCTCTTCACCGGGTTGGAAAACAAATTGTATCGTACCATTCCAAGAGCCTCGCATTTCATTCAGGATAAAAGCGGCGCCAAGTAAACAACTGCTATGTACATCATGGCCGCAGGCATGCATGATACCTTCGTTTTTAGATTTATAATCCGAATTGTTTAATTCATGGATAGGAAGAGCATCTATATCAGCTCTAAGGGCTATATTTCTGGATTCAGGATTGTTTCCATAAATTTTTGCAATGATTCCAGTGCCGGCTACATTGTCAATCACCTCAATGTTTTTATCCTCTAATATTTTTTTTATAAATTTTGAGGTTTCAAATTCTTGAAAGGAAAGTTCGGGATTTTGATGTAAGTACCTCCTTATAGTTAATAATTCAGAACTGTAAGAAGATGCGGCTTGTTTTATTTTTTCTAACATTGGCTTGTAAAATTATGGCTAAACCCCTGATATATCCCTTAAAAATACGCTTGAACTGTGAAGTTTAGAGTATATCAGCTAATATATTTAATAAAATTACTAATTTTTAATCTAAAAGATTTTGATAGTTGTTTAAATAACCTATATTTGCAACCACAATTTTTAAGAGCAGATGCTTTTAATAAGTTCTTTGGAGGGATGGGTGAGTGGCTGAAACCAACAGTTTGCTAAACTGTCGTACTCGTAAGGGTACCGCGGGTTCGAATCCCGCTTCCTCCGCCACCACATCTTGTAATTATCGGGGTTTAGCGCAGTTGGTAGCGTACCTGGTTTGGGACCAGGGGGTCGCAGGTTCGAGTCCTGCAACCCCGACCATAAGACTCGGCAATATTTGTCGGGTCTTTTTTGTTTTTTGATGTATAAATTACGTTTAATTCTGAATAAATAACTACCGTACTATGTATTCAAAAGAATTTCAAGAAATTGTAGAATTTAGAAGATCTAACAGAGTATTTAATTCCGATGTAGAAGTTCCTGAGGAGGTCATCAGACGAAGCCTGGAAAGAGCTACGCTCTCTCCAAATAGCAGTAATATGCAGCTTTGGGAATTTTATTGGATTAAAGACCAGGATACATTTAAGAAACTTATTCCATTATGTCTTAACCAATCAGCTGCTAAAACTGCTAAAGAAATGGTGGTTTTTGTAACTAGAATAGATAAATACAAGCAAAGGGCTAAATGGAATCATGATATGATTAAATCTTCCATCATAGGGGAGCCTACCCGTTTCCAAAAAGGCGCATTGGCTTACTATTCCAAGCTTATGCCAATATTATATTCAAATGATTTTTTTGGTATCATGTCCACCTTAAGAAGGTTGATCAGCTTTTTTTCAGGGCTCAGAAAACCTTTTTACCGTGCTGGTGGAAGAGCCAATCAAAGAGTTGTTGTTCACAAATCATGTGCCTTGGCTGCTCAGACATTTATGCTGTCAATTGCCGCTGAAGGATTTCATTCTTGCCCAATGGAAGGATTTGATGAGTGTAGAGTCAAGAAATTGTTAAAATTACCTTCAAATGCTGAAATCAACATGATCATTTCTGTTGGTCAAGGTACAGAGGAAGGAATATGGGGTCCAAGATTCAGAGTACCTTTTGATGAAGCCGTTAAAATAGTCTAACGTTCTGTTTTTGTTCTTATCGTTTTTTTTTACGATTTTAGCAATAAATATAACCTTATGAATACTATCATCAAAACGCTCTTAATTGCCAACAGAGGTGAAATAGCCCTTAGAATCATCCGAACATGTAGAAAAATGGGTATTAAATCTGTTGTTGTTCATTCGGCAATAGATTCTAAAATGCCATTTGTAAGAGAAGCTGACCTAGCGATTCAATTAGAGGGTACCCAGCTGTCTGAAACCTACCTGAATATTGATAAAATTATTCAAGCTGCCAGAATTTCTAACGCAGATGCCATTCATCCAGGTTATGGTTTTTTAAGCGAAAATGCAGGTTTTGCCAAAAGAGTTATAGAAGAAGGTTATACATGGGTTGGACCTAATCCAACTTCAATTGAAGACATGGGTCTTAAAGTTAATGCTAAAGCAATTGCAGAGGCTGCCAATGTCCCTACCATTCCAGGATACAAAGGTAAGGATCAAGACTTATCAACTTTGCGTAATCAGGCTTTGCAAATTGGTTTTCCTGTACTTTTGAAAGCTTCAGCCGGAGGAGGAGGAAAGGGTATGCGAATTGTCCATGAAGAAGAGTTGTTGACTGCTGCCATTGAATCAGCCAAAAGAGAAGCACTAAATAGCTTCGGTGATGAGACTTTACTAATTGAAAAATACTTTCCTTCCTCTCGTCATATCGAAATTCAGATATTCGGTGACAAACACGGTAATGCTGTTTACCTAATGGAAAGAGAATGCAGTATTCAAAGGAGATATCAAAAGATAGTAGAAGAAAGTCCCTCTTCAGTATTGTCGGAATATCAAAGGCAGGAAATGGGAGAGGCAGCTGTCAGACTTTGTAAAAGCATAGGTTATGACAATGCAGGAACCGTAGAATTTATCTATACATCTGATAATCAATTTTATTTTCTTGAAGTAAACACAAGACTTCAAGTGGAGCATCCGGTTACAGAGTCTATTCTAGGTTTGGATTTGGTAGAATGGCAGATAAAAATAGCTGAAGGAGCAACATTGCCCTTATCTCAAAATGAAATCAAATCTAAAGGATATGCCCTGGAGTTGAGATTGTATGCGGAGAACCCGGAAAATAATTTTTTACCTTCTACAGGAAAAATCATAGATTGGAATTTACCAAATATCGAAGGTATAAGAGTAGATGCCGGCGTTGAAAATGGTGTCGAAATTAGTGTCTATTATGACCCAATGATTGCTAAAATTATCTCTCATGCTGATAATAGATATGATGCCATCAGAAAAATGAGTTATGCTTTGGGGCAATTGCGTTGTCAGGGATTGAAAACAAATCAAAGATTTTTATCAACCTTGATTTCTAACCCTTATTTTATCAAGGGGGACTATGATACGCATTTTTTAAATGAAAAATTTAATATTGAAACCAATTTACTACTTACAAAGAAATCCAAAATTGAAGCTTCTTTAGCCTTATTACTATTCAGATGGAATCAGCGTAAAAAAGGCAATAATTTATTGAAAGGTATAAAAAGTGGTTGGAGAAACAATTACTATCAAGAACAAAAAGAAATTCACATCAATTCTGATGAAATATTTGAGTTTGATTACAAATATCAAGACAATAATGAATTTGAAGTTCGAATAGATAATCAGACTTACCAATTAGCCTTAAAACATTATTGCTCCAAAGAAATAAGAATTGCAATTGATGGAATTGAGTCAACCTATTTTGTAGCAACTGACGCTAACGATAATTATTTT
>JBILRD010000320.1:0-3399 GCA_044372845.1 Saprospira sp.
CTGTCCGTTTTATCAGATTCCGTTGATGCTAAAAAGACAAAAGAGGCTGTTATGGCTTTTAATGACGAAGTACAGAAAAATGGTACAGCCAAGCAATCAGGAGCTAAAATGTCTTTTGGACCAAAATTCTCTGTTAATGCTGGTTTTGCTTATGGAAACGGTATAAAATCGATGGGATTCAGCGCTGATATGTTTAAGGTCGAAGAATTTAAAAAAGCCTTTACAGCTAATTTGTCAAATGCTACAACTGAAATGGATTTTACAATGGCTCAAACTATCATCCAACAGGAATCGGGTAGATTGATGGCAGCTCAGGGGGAAAAAAATCTGGAAGCCGGTAAAAAGTTTATGGCTGAAAACCTCAAAAAAAATCCTAAACTGAAAACTACGCCTAGTGGGATGCAATACGAAATCCTAAAAGAAGGTAATGGCCCAAAACCAGCTGCTACTGACAAGGTATTAACCCATTACCATGGAACAAAGATCGATGGCACTGTTTTTGACAGTTCGGTAGACAGAGGTCAACCCTCTGAATTTGCTCTTAACCAAGTGATCAAAGGTTGGACTGAAATTCTACAATTGATGCCTAAGGGTTCAAAATGGAGAGTTTTTATTCCTTCGGATCTGGCTTATGGCGCTCAAGGTTCTCCAGGAGGTATACCACCAAATAGTACCTTGATTTTTGAAATTGAACTGTTTAAAATAAACGGTAAATAAATCTATTTTCTAAAAGAAAACCTTTTAAAGTATTGAAAATGAAAAAGTTAAATTTAATATTATTATTTACTGCTCTAGTGGCTTCGGTTTTTACTTTGAGTAGTTTTGAATCAAAAAATGAGATTTTAAACAATGATTTCAATATTTCAAAAGATACTAGCCTAAGCTATGCTTTGGGAATAGTGATTGGTCAAGATTTAACTGCTAGTCTTGGATTGACGAAAAACGATTTGAATGTTCAGGAGTTATCTGAAAATCTCTTAGCGGTTATTAAAGGAGATATTAAAGAGGCTGATATCAAAGAGGCTTCTATCATTGTAAATACTGAAGCTCCAAAATTGGTGGAAGCTAAAAAGAACAATACAGCAAAAAGTATTCATCCAAAGTTAAGTGTAGCATTGGGTACTCATTTTGGATCTATTGTCAAAAAACAGGGAATTGCTGCATCCGAGATCAATGCAAGCAGCATCGGAAATGCTTTGAATGCTATTTTGAACAATAGTCCAGCGGATATAGATGCAAATACTGCCAATGCTATTATTAACAGAGAATTTCAGAAAAAACAAGAAATAGTTGCTCAGCAAAATCTGGATGCTGGTAAAAAATTCCTGGAGGAAAATTTGAAAAAAAATCCAAATCTAAAAACTACTGCCTCCGGACTTCAATATGAAATTTTGAAACAGGGCGATGGTCCAAAGCCTTTGGCAACTGATAAAGTATTAACTCATTACCATGGTACCAGAATTGATGGATCTGTTTTTGATAGCTCTGTTGATAGAGGCGAACCAATTGAATTTGGATTGAATCAGGTGATCAGAGGATGGACTGAAATCCTTCAATTGATGCCTAAAGGTTCAAAATGGAGAGTCTTTATTCCCTCTGATTTAGCTTATGGCAAGCAGGGTTCTCCAGGAGGAATTGCTCCAAACAGTACTTTGGTTTTCGAGATCGAGTTGTTTAAGATTAATGGAAATTAGTAGTTATAAATATAAAAAGTATACTTACTCAAATTCAACTTATTGTTGATTAGAGAAAAAAAATAAAATCATGAACAATCAACTTTTACTCTGTTTTCTAGTCCTTGCTGTTTCTTTAACTTTTTTTAATTGTAAAAATGATAAGAAAGAAGAATCAAAGTCAGCAACGGTTACTAGTAATAATTTTAGTTATGCTTTTGGGATTCTGATAGGTACCAATTTGAAGACCAATGGACTTAATCCCGCAGATATAAATGCAGAAGATTTTAAAAGAGGTATGATGGCGGCCTTAGGAGAAGGAAAAGCTGATATGGATGTTCAGGCTGCTCAAGAACTGGTTCAACAGGAAATGGAAAAGCGCCAGCAAATGGGCAGTGTTAAATCATTGGAGGATAATAAAAAATTCCTTGAAAAAAATTCAAAAAAATCTGGAATCAAAACAACGGCCAGTGGTTTACAATATGAAGTCATTAAAGAGGCAAATGGCCCTAAGCCAACTTTGAAAGACAAGGTTAAAGTTCATTATCATGGAACATTGGTCAACGGAACAGTATTTGATAGCTCAGTAGAAAGAGGTGAGCCAATTACTTTCCCATTGAATGGAGTTATTCAAGGATGGCAAGAAGGTTTACAATTGATGAACGTAGGTTCAAAATATAAACTATACATTCCATCTGATCTTGGATATGGACCCAATCCTGCTGGTAAGATTCCTGCCAATTCTCTATTGGTTTTTGAAGTCGAGTTGTTGTCAATAGTAAAATAGTTTTTCTAATACCGGAGCATAACTCCAATAAAATTTTTATATGAAAGAAATTAGTTATCAGTTAGGTTTACTCGTTGGAGTAAATTTATCAAATCAGGTTAATGTTGAGGATATTGATTTATCTTCTTTGGCAGAAGGCATTAAAGACTCTTTTATTGGAAATATTGATGATGCTAAATTGGATTTGGCGAACAGAAATATTCAAAATTACATGCAAGACGTAATCAACTCAAGAGCTCAGGATTCATTGGCTGAAGAGCAATCTTTTTTAGAACAGAATGCCCAAAGAACAGAGGTATTAACCACGACAAGTGGTTTACAATATGAAGTACTGATTGCTGGAGAGGGTACAATTCCGACTGCAAAAAATACAGTTAAGGCTCACTATGAAGGTATGCTTTTGGATGGTTCAATTTTTGACAGTTCATACAAAAGAGGACAACCTGCTGAATTTCCAGTTGCCAATCTGATCAGCGGATGGCAGGAAGCATTGCAGATTATGCCAGTAGGTTCAAAGTGGAGATTATACATTCCTCACAATTTGGGCTATGGTGAAAGAGGAGCCGGAAATGATATTCCACCATTTGCTACCCTGGTTTTTGATTTGGAACTATTAGGAATAGTAGGATAATAAGAATATTACAAGGGATAATTAAAATTTAAACTAATACGCTTAAGTTTTTTTACCAAGTTATACAGTTTAAATAAGGTTAAATAATTGCACTGCCCCCAAAAAGTTTCAAACTTTTTGGGGGCAGTTTTATGGAATTTATATTGATCAGATGATAATAAGTTGATACAAGCAATAGAACAAACAATATTTTATTAAAAAAATAAATTTTACTATTTCTCTTTGAAATTGTATTTTATATGGCTTATCTTCGATACTTGTGGTAGATAATACTATCACAAGAACCAAACCTAACTATTTTTTAATAT
>JBILRD010000014.1:0-12867 GCA_044372845.1 Saprospira sp.
ATTTCTTCAGGAGGTATACTTTCTTCAATATACATATAGCAATCTGCATCTGCATTTTTGTCAAATTTCATTTTATCTTTTTGAACGTAGAATACCCAAACATCCACGTTTTGGTATCCAACATAATCCAAACCAATAACATTTTCATTTATAGAAAAGCATAATCTGTTTTTATATTTGAAATATTCGTTATCACTTGTTAAAAGTCCTTTTTCAAGTATAGACTTTCTATTTACTATATGGGAAACATGGTAGCATTTTATTTTTTTCGAATTCTCCATAATTTAAAATTTAAATATTAGGCAACCCAGTTGTACATTCAGAAAAACAATAAAAAGGTTATTCATTCAATCAAATGATTTTTAATTTCATTATTTATCAATCATTTAAACGCATAAACAGCCTTATGTAAAATTTCAAAATTATTTCAAAGGAATTGACATATACCGCCAACACATTAAATGCTTTATCAAATATTTTTATTGTAGATTCATCTCCGATTTTAATTTCTAAAATCATTAGAGCTAATAAAACCCAAATTTGTTCAACAGTAGAAATTAGACCTTACTGGTAAATTTTTTTTTAATATTCGCACTTAAAATTGAATCCTATCGTTAATAATATCTAAATATCATTTTACCTCCAAATGACCAATAAACTCCTCATTGGAAATATCCAACTTATAATAAACTCATCAGAATATAATTCTTTTCAGGATTCTGAATACAATTCCATCAATAATGTTTTCGCTACAAATAATAATGGATTGGGTGGCTATTCATTTGCTCATGCTCAGGGCTATTGTAAACAATTTAAAGAGCTGCCCCAGGTTTATGATTTTAGTGATGTCCATAAAAAAAATCTAGAACGGAACTACCACAAAAAATCATACGATATCCCCAAAATATTTCTATGTGAAGTTGTTAAAAATGATTTTACAAGTTCTAAAAATTTAATGGATAATATTATTCGTTTTACTATTAGAAACGAATACCATAGTATCAGATTGTTTAACCTGATACACCTAAATTCCAATCAGAATTTCAATACATTTGAAGGGATAAAAGCTTCTATTATAAAGAGAAAATTCGAAAGAAACAGAACTATAGTTTTTGATGTTGACAAAGAATATTTTGATGAGTTTTGTTCTCATTTTAAAGATTATCCATACAAAAATGCCTTGTATGATCGATTTGAAATTTTAACCTATTTATTCTACAATGAACTGAATACAGACCTTTTTAAAAATTATTTAAAAAAACTAATTGAGTTACTTTACAGCGAAAATAAATATGAGGAGGTATCGGAGGCTTGTTCTAAACTGTTATGTGAAAATAGAGAAAGGGTAAAAGAAAATTATTTAGAGTTTCAAAAATCTGCTCTCTACGAAGAATATATTTTTTATAAGGGGATTAAAGACGCAAAGTACAAAAAAATCTATAAAAAATTTGTCTTCGATAGTATAGAATTATTCATCTACTTATGCCGTACTTTCAATCAGTTAGATCTTCTTAAAATAGCATATTATTGTAGGGAATTTGAATATGATGTCTATGCCGATGACATTTTAAATAATTTACAACATTTTGACTCTATATCAAAAGTTGAAAAATTTATTATCCAAAAGTTTCGTGTGAAAAGAGCCGAATTAAAAAAGCAGAATGGTCGGCTCAACTCAAAAATAAAAGTAACAAGTGAAAAAATCTTTAAAAAGATTACTTCACTCAAAAAGAAGTATGCTTATTTTTTGACTATTCATTAGTCTTGAAGCCTTTTCCATCAAATCAACCCTTACCCAATCATCCCCTTCACAACCCCTATCGCTACTTCCAGACCCTTGGGATCTTTTCCGCCGGCAGTAGCAAAGAAGGGTTGTCCTCCTCCCCCACCATTGATGGCTTTGGCTGCTTCGCGAATCATCTGTCCGGCATTGATGCCTTTGGATTCTGACAATTCTCTGTTCATGTGGATGGTCAAAACCGCCTTGTCAGGACCTTCAGAGGCACCCAAAACTACCAGTGCATTCGGGTGCAACTGAGTTATTTCGGCACAAAGTTGTTTGGTGGCATCCTTATCTGACACACCAATGATCGCACCTATGAAAAGGATATCTCCCAGTTGCTCGGCATTTTTAATCAGATTGTCTTTTTCGCCCTGAGCCTGTTTCAGCATCAGCTCCTCGATGGTTTTTTGTAGCTTTTTTTGTTCTTCCAACAAACTATCCAAGGTTTTAAGCAGGTCTTTTGGATTGTTGAAACGGGCACGCACCTCAGCCAATTCCTGACTTTCAGCCCTCATCAGCTCTTCTGCCACATCGGCTGTAACCGCCACTACACGACGAACACCAGCAGCAATGGAAGTCTCCTCCTTTATTTTAAACAAACCAATATGACCGGTATTTTTAACGTGGCAACCACCACAAAGTTCCTTGGAATAGCCATCATCAAAGGTAATCACACGAACGGTATCGCCATATTTCTCGCCGAAGAGCATCATCGCTCCTGACTGTTTGGCTTCTTCAATCGGGAGTGCTCTTTGTTCTTTCAGGCTGATACCTTCACGAATTTTCTTATTGACGATTTTCTCAACAGCTTCTATTTCTTCCTCTGTCATTTTTTGGAAATGAGAAAAGTCAAAACGGAGCAATTCTTCACTCACCAAAGATCCCTTTTGCTGAACATGGGTTCCCAAAACCTGTCTAAGTGCTGCATGCAATAAATGTGTTGCCGAGTGATTATTTTCGGTCAGTTGACGCTTTTGGGCGTCAACAACTGCTTTAACGCTGCTATCAGGATTTGCAGGTAATTTTGTACTGATGCTGATAATCAGGTCATTTTCTTTTCTGGTATCAATGATGTCAATTTTTTCCTGACCAAACCAAAGGGTTCCTGTATCTCCGACCTGACCGCCACCTTCCGGATAAAAGGGCGTTTGTTCCAATACCAAATGATAGAAAGTAGATTTTTTCTCCACCACCTTTCTGTAACGCAGCAAACGAGTTGTATTTTCCAATTGATCATAGCCAACAAACCCCAAAGTTTGACCTGATGCGACCTCTGTCCAGTTACCTGTTTCTTTTTCAGCATCACGCTTTGAACGGTCTTTTTGTTCTGAGAGGGCCATATCAAAAGCTCTTTCATCCACATTAAATCCTTTTTCTTTACCAATCAACATAGTTAAGTCAATTGGGAATCCAAAAGTATCATATAATTCAAATGCGACACGACCATCCAGAGTTTTACCAGGGCTTGCTACTTCATCCAATCTTTTTAATCCATTAGCCAAGGTTCTCAAGAAGGATTCTTCTTCGCTTTTGATTACCTGTGCGATGAAATTTTCCTGTGCCTTTACTTCGGGAAAAACATTGTCGAACATGTCGGCAACTATCGGCAAAAGACGATACATCAGCGGCTCCTTGATGCCAAGAAAACTGAAATAATAACGAACTGCACGTCTCAATACTCGACGAACTACATAACCTGCACCGGTGCTGGACGGAAGTTGACCGTCTCCAATCACCAAGGTAACTGCACGGATATGATCGGCAATTACGCGCATAGCAATATCCGTTTTGGCATCTTTTTCATAATTGCCAGTATATTTGATGCCGGATTCCTGTTCCAAAAATCTGATAATAGGACTAAAAGCATCTGTATCATAGGTATAATAAACTCCCTGAATGACCATACAAAGTCTTTCCAGACCCATACCGGTATCGACATGTTTGGCAGAAAGTTCTTTGAGAATACTTAGCTCCGTATGTTTTTCATTTCTGGCTTTTTTAAATTCCGAACTATCCTTGGTACCGTTAAAGTTTCTCTCCCAATCTACCATAGCGGCAGCTCCGCCTTTGGCATCGTTCCAGGTTCTTTCGAACTGCATGAAAACGTTGTTCCAGATTTCGATCACCATCGGATGGTCTTTGTTGACCAGCTCTTCTCCCGGCAATTTTTTGCGATCTTCATCAGAACGCATATCGACATGAATTTCGGAACAAGGACCACAAGGACCAGTATCGCCCATTTCCCAGAAATTATCCTTTTTGTTTCCATAAACGATATGATCTTTGGGAAGATAATTCAGCCAGATATCGTAGGCTTCCTGATCAAAACCCAGATTTTCTTTGCTATCTCCTTCAAAAACGGTGGCATAAAGTCGATCCTTTGGAATGCCATAAACCTCCGTTAATAATTCCCATGACCATTGGATGGCTTCTTTTTTAAAATAATCGCCAAAAGACCAGTTGCCCAGCATCTCAAACATGGTATGATGCGTTCCATCCATACCTACATCTTCCAGGTCATTGTGTTTTCCGGATACACGCAAACATTTTTGAGTATCAGCAACCCTTGGAAAAGGTGATGGTTTGTTGCCCAAAAAATAATCCTTAAACTGTGCCATACCCGAATTGATGAACATCAAAGTAGGGTCATTCTGATTGACTATTGGAGCAGATGCAACGATTTCATGCCCTTTTGAAGCGAAAAAATCTAAAAATTGCTGGCGTATTTCCTTTACGGTTTTCATTGAATTCAGATCTTAGAGTTTAACAAGCTGACAAATTTACCATTTTGTCGCCGCAAAGATAAGTAATGAGTTCAAGAATATAAAATGCATGTTGAAAAGCGATTGCTTTAAAATTACAAATATCCAAATCAGCATTTGTCTGATAAATATGCTTAATTTTAAGCTTCGAACTGAAATATAAACTGAAATGAAAATAGCAATGGCTCAGCTCAATTACCATATTGGGCATTTTGAACATAACCTGGAGATCATGTTAAAGGCTACAGAAACTGCCAGATCTCAGGAAGCTGATATCGTAGTTTTTGGCGAACTGGCGGTTACGGGCTATCCTCCGCGAGATTTTCTGGAGTTTAATGATTTTATTCGACAAAGTGACGATACGATTCAAAAACTGGCAGATGCTGCCAAAGGAATCGCCATCGTTGTGGGCGCTCCAAGCAGAAATCCCGAAGTCGAAGGTAAAGATTTATTCAACTCTGCCTATTTTTTGTACGAGGGAAAGGTTTTGCACAGGCAACACAAAGCCTTATTGCCGACTTACGATATTTTTGACGAGTACCGATATTTCGAACCGGCTAAGGATTTCAATATCATAGAATTCAAAGGAAAAAAAATAGCCCTTTCCATTTGTGAGGATATCTGGAATGTTGGCAATGAAAATCCGCTTTACACTATTTGTCCTTTGGATGAGATGATGGAAAGTAATCTCGATTTTATTCTGAATCTTTCAGCTTCCCCTTTCGATTTCAATCATGCAAAGGATAGAATCAAAACCTTAAAAGCCAATATTGAAAGATATGGCGTACCGATGTTTTATGTCAATCATGTAGGGGCGCAGACTGATATTATTTTTGACGGTGGTTCAATTGTCATTTCTCCTGATCAGATGGTTTTTGATGAAATGCCTTATTTCGAAGAGGCTATCAGAACCTATGACTTGGAGGAGGTCAAAAAAGGTGTACAAAACAAAGAACAGCCAAAAGACAAAATTCCGCTGATTCACGATGCACTCGTTCTTGGCATCAAAGACTATTTCAAAAAGCTGGGATTAAAAACAGCTATTCTTGGTCTTTCGGGAGGAATAGACTCCGCTATTGTCGCCGTTTTGGCAGCAAGAGCATTGGGGAATGAAAATGTCCGGGTTTTGTTGATGCCTTCACAGTTTTCTTCAGAACATTCCGTAAACGATGCTAAAAAACTGGCTGACAATCTGAACATCCAACAAGATTTGATTGAGATTGAATCTGTCTTCCATTCCTTTGAAACCACACTTCAACCTCTTTTTGAAGGTACTCCATTTGGAATTGCGGAGGAGAATCTGCAAGCCAGGATCAGAGGCATGTTATTGATGGCCGTTTCCAATAAATTTGGTAATATCCTTTTGAATACTTCCAACAAGAGTGAGGCTGCAGTGGGATATGGAACACTTTACGGTGACATGGCCGGGGGACTGGCCGTTTTGGGAGATGTTTACAAAACAGAGGTCTACGAACTGGCGCATTATATCAACAAGGACGAAGAAATCATTCCAATAAATATTATAACCAAAGCTCCCAGCGCAGAACTTCGCCCCAATCAAAAAGATTCTGACAGTCTGCCGGAATATGATATTCTGGATCAAATTCTATTTAATTATATCGAATTAAGAAAAGGGCCTGGTGAATTATATGCAATGGGATTCGAACCCACCCTAGTTGACAGAATTTTGCGCTTAGTCAATACCAACGAGTTTAAAAGAGGTCAGATGGCACCGGTTTTGAGAGTATCTTCAAAATCTTTCGGTGTTGGAAGGAGAATGCCGATAGTCGGAAAATATTTAAGTTAAATATCTCTCAAAAAATAATAATATCACATCCATAGTTTTGCAAAAATACCAAATATTGGTATTTTTATGTCAAATCAATTTATTATGAGTAAAAATACTTCAATTACTTTGGGTGACTATTTTGATCAATTTATTCAAAGTATTTTAAAAGAAGGGCGTTATAAAAATGCAAGTGAAGTTGTTCGTGCAGGATTAAGATTACTCGAAGAGCAGGAGCAAAAGATTATTGTTTTACGCCAAGCGCTAGAAGAAGGAATAAATAGTGGTACTGCTGAAGACTTTAATCCTGACGAACATTTAAAAATGCTAAAAGCAAAGAGAAAGTAAATGTCAAAATTGAAATTTACAAACAAAGCAATTGTTGACCTTTCAGATATTTGGAATTATACTATTGAAAACTGGTCTGAAAGTCAAGCTGATAAATATTATAAACTTATTCTTAATGCTTGTGCTTCAATACTTAAAAAGCCACTATCAGGTAAAGACTATGATATTGTCTATCCAAAATTAAAAGGTAAAAAAGCATCTTACCATATTATTTTTTACAGAGTTTTTGAAGACAAATCAGTAGAAATAGTGAGAATTTTACATGAACGAATGGATCTTAAGAATAAGTTATTAAAATGAGTTTTTACAAACATGCAAGTACAAGAGTATATAATACAGACCAAAAAATGGGTAAACAAAGTAGTAGTTGGCCTAAACTTCTGCCCTTTTGCACATAAAGAGGTGGAGAATAACAGTATCAGATATTTAGTTTCTACTGCTATGAATATGGAATCCGCTTTGGAAGATTTGTTGAAGGAAATGCAGTTTCTGGATAATGACGAAAAAGTAGAAACTACTTTACTTATTTTCCCGCTTGCATTTGCTGATTTTGATGATTACCTCGATTTAATGGACTTAGCTGATGCCTTGATTGAAGATCAGGAATATGAAGGAATCTATCAGGTAGCCAGCTTCCATCCAGAATATGTTTTTGCTGACAGTCACGAGGACGATGCTGCTAATTACACCAATCGATCGCCTTATCCCATGCTACACATTTTGAGAGAAGCAAGCCTGGAGAGAGTTTTGGAAAACAATCCACGACCAGAGGCCATACCGGAAAGGAATGTAAAATTTGCCCGTGAAAAAGGATTGGCTTATATGCAAGTTTTATTGGAAGCCTGCAAATCAACAGAAAACTAGATTACAGTTCTTCCGTGCTTCTTTTGTCGGTTCTGGTACTGCCCTGATACAGCTCGTATTTCAAAAAACGACATTCTAAAGCAGCATTGAACAACACTAATTTTTGGGCGGCTTTCAAACCAATTTTTTTAACAGCATCAGGATTTGAACTAAGAATCCAGGCATTGTATCCTATAAATTTCTTTTTGAGTGCATCGCCTATATTTTTGTACATCAACTCGATATCGGCAGGTTTTATTCTTTCACCGTATGGTGGATTGACAATGACTGTACCTGGTCCGGGAGGGATAGGCCTTTCCTCAAAATCCGCTACTGAAAGTCTGACGATATCATCTACACCTGCCAATTCAACATTCTCTCGAGCGATTCTGATAGCTTTTGGATCGATATCGGACCCGTAAATCCAATGATCGCATTCCAGCTCGGCTTCGATAAGTTCTTCGCTGACTTTATTGAAAAGCTGTTCGTCAAAATTTTTCCAATAATGAAAACCGAATTTTTTTCTACGGAGATTGGGCGCTTTGTTAGCAGCAATCATAGCGGCCTCGGTAACAATAGTACCCGATCCGCACATAAAATCTACAAAGCTTGATGATTTATCCCATCCTGAAAGGAGAACCATGCCCGCTGCTAAAACTTCGTTCAGTGGAGCCGCATGACCAAGTGTTCTATAACCTCTGCGATGTAAGGAATGGCCACTGCTGTCTATAGAAATAGTACATTGCATGCCGTGGATATGAACATGCACTTCGACATCAGGATTGACTTTATCAACATTGGGTCTTTCACCATAAATTTGTCGAAATTGGTCTGCAATCGCATCTTTGGTTTTTAAAGCAACAATGATGGGTGTGTTAAAAGCTTCAGAATTATTCACCACCGCTCTCACTGCATAGGTATTCTCCAGCTTGAACCATCTTTGCCAGTTGATAGATCTTACAAAATTATATAGATCGTTTTGATTTCTGATTTTTTCAACAGCTACAGGATGCAGGATATGCAGTGCAGTTCTTAAAGACATGTTAGCTCTATACATCGTTGCCCTATCGCAATCGAAAGAAACGGCTCTTTTTAGAATTTGAATATTTTGAACTTTCAAAGCATTCAATTCCTCGGCAAGCACAGCTTCCAAGCCCTGAAAAGTTTTGGCAATGTAATTTTCCATTATTAGTTGATATGGGAGCTACAAAAGTAGCATATTTAAGTGAATACTCAAATAAATCCAACAGACTAATTCTTTTTGAAGTATTGTTTCCTGAAAAGTAAAATAATCAGAGAAAATACAATTGCACCAACAAAGAAATAGAGGGCAGCCCAAACTGTTTTCATATACCTATTTAAATCAGTTCCATCATCGGAAGCACTTTTAGATTGATTGGTCCATTGAAGGTATTGAGGATTAATCTTTCCGGGACTTCCGCCCTTTTTATCATATTTCCAATTCCTCTTGAAATTAGAATTATCGCTTTCAAAATCTCTCAATGCCAAAGATAAGAACACGGAATCCTTTGAAGCACCAACATTGTAGGAAACACTATCAATGGGCAATCCAAGACCATCATATACTTCGATCCTGTCTCTCTTAGCGCCTAATCCAAAACCTAATTTTCCGATAAAATTAATCTTATCGGGAAACATTTTCCTGAACTTTTCTTCCTCTTTACAAACCACCAGATAGTCTTTAGCCGGAATCACCACATCGGGAAAAACAAAGCTATTTTTGCTTTCATCTTTGATGGCCCAACCTTTTAAATTCAAATCCGTATTCGAATTATTGTAAAACTCTATCCAGTCTCCTGAATTACTATCCCGGCAGCTGATTTCATTGATGATCATTTTATTGACATCTTTTGAAATTCCTTTGACGAAGACAGCTTTGATATTTATTTTTTCGCTGTCAAAACCCAGTTCCAATCTTCTGTTATTTCCAGCTTTTTGACCATTGATCTCCCAGTGCGAAAATAGATTATCAAAATAAGGCTCTGCTTTTAATTCAATTCTTAGATTTTGAAAATAATAGCCTTTGAAAGCTTTCTTGATGTCTACCACTTCATTCAAAATAATCTTCCCGGCGCCATCTATATCAATAAAAACTTGAACTTCTTCTCCGATTTCGGGAAACATTTTCTGCAGAAAATATCTCATAAAAGCAGGTCTTTTCAAAGCAAATTCTTTCATTTGATTTACTCTGAATTCCCAATCTTTTGGATTCAATTCCCATCTTTTCCAATGCCTTGGCAACTCGGGTTTTATCCTGGCGGCCATAGAGTCTATCCTTGCAATTACAGCTCTACCCTCGAAAGTGCTGTTCAATCGATCACAAAATCTGCTGATGAACTTGGTTTTAAAATCTTCATTTTTCAATAACATTCTCAAATTGAAAGTACTCCATGGCGGGCAAGGCCATACGGGTCCATCCGAGGCGGTAAACATTTTCAAGGTATTAAACTTATAACCGCCCTTACTGTAATGACCAAAACCAAAATCCGTATCAAAAAGCACCCATCTCCATTTTCCATCAGGTTTTTGAGGTCTCCAAAATTTTACATTTCCGCCGGCATCCTGGTTATCTATATATATCTGAATGATTTGATACTCCATAAAATTATCAACATCCATCATTTGAGCGACCTTGTCGAAATTTTCTTGAACGGACAAATCATTCTTACCCATGAATGCCTGCATTTTTTGATAATGCTTTCTCGATCCTGCTTTTTCGTAAAACCTGTTTTCCAACAAATCAATACTGTCCCTTCCAATATCATAATGCTGCTCAAAGTAAAATTTGGATAGTTTTTCTCTGATATTTAATATTCCCCAATAACGGCCATTGATATATACCAGTGCTGGCCTGTAGGCTTGAACATCCAGTCCCATTTGTTTTCCCATGCTGGTGATAAAAGCATCTCTGAAATGAGTTTCGCCATAATCACTGCCGGAATTTCTAAGTACCAACCTTTTATACTTTTGATATTTAAGCTCCGGGAATACCTGATGCGTTATATAACTAGGCCCGTAATTGCTTCTTGCATAAAGTGCTATTGATTTTTGCGGGAATACACGGCTGACCCCTCCAAATATGCTGAAGCCGAGCTTCCCTGAAAAAACTAAAGCTCTTTTTCCGCTTGTATCAGGCGATTCGATAAATTCCATGTAACAGGGAATCTCTCTCTTTGAATAATAATTCGCACCATAATAAGGATGTTCAGAGGAAGCATTATTCCCTTTTTTGAATAAACCGGACCTGTTATCAAATAAAGAGCTTGGATTTACTGTCAGATTGATGATCGGAAAATTGGTGTTTGGCTCAGCTATCAAGTAGATCCTGGTCAGCAGTTCACTTTTCTTCCCCTTTTTATCGATTGCAATGGCCTGTAAGTTTACAGTTTTGCTAAAATAAAGAGGACCACTGTACTTTTCTGACTTTTTGGATGGGATGGAGCCGTCAGTACTGTAGTAGATGAGCGCATCTTTTCTGTTAGTTTCTAAAAGCAGGGAGATAGATTTGTTGTAAAAACCGCTTGGACCTGTAGAGGAAAGAATAAATCTCTGTTCCTTTTTGTTAACCGCCCTTTCTTGCGCCCATAAAAAGGATGAGAGCAAAATTAAGAGTAAGCTACAATAAAAAATCTTCAGAAAATTCATTCCAAATAAATCAAACAGAGTTAAAATATCCTCAAATATAAGAAAATCAATTGGCTGAGTACCCCAAAAAGGTAAAACATAATTTTTTAAAATTTTAACAATTATATAAATAATTGTTTGTTTCGAGAATGATTTTTTAAAACAAAAAAGTTCAAAAAAAACTTGCTTTTCAATTTTAACTGCTCTTATCTTTGTATCGTGATTTCGACAAAACACAATTTATCGATCTCAAATCCAATTATTTACAATTATTAAAACATGTGCGTTATGAAAGGTGCGGTAGCAACAAAAACTTACAACAACCATCCAATTACATTATGGGCATTAGAAGACCGTCCCAGAGAAAAGCTGAGCATCAAGGGTAGAAATTCACTTTCAGATGCTGAACTACTAGCTATTTTACTGGGCTGTGGAACGAGAGAAGAGTCAGCAGTTGAACTGGCAAAAAGGATTATGAAAAGTATCAATTATAATCTCAACAGCCTTTGTGAGCTCTCCATCAAAGATTTGCAAAAATTCAGAGGTGTAGGGGAAGCAAAAGCCATAGCAATTGCTGCAGCTATTGAATTGGGTAGAAGAAGACAGGCGTCTGAAGCTATGGAGCTTCCTCAAATCACAAACAGCAGAGATGCTTACAAAATTTTATCCCCCATGGTAATGGATCTTGCCCACGAAGAATTTTGGATTCTGGCTCTAAACAGAGCCAATAAAGTAATTGGCAAAGCCTGTATCAGTGTAGGCGGATTAAGCGGTACGCTGGTTGACAGCAAAAAACTTTTCCAAAAAGCGCTGGAATTCGAAAGAGTCAATGCCTTAATCCTTTGCCATAATCACCCTTCCGGAAATCTGTGCCCCAGCGAATCCGATATTGCTCTAACTAAAAAAATTATTGCTTCAGGCAATATGCTGGACATCAAAATTTTAGACCATCTGATTATCTCTGGTCACAAATACCTCAGCTTTGTAGACGAGGGATTGGTCTAAGTTTTAACTGATAGATTACCGATCAAATATCTTATCTGGAATTCCAGACTACAAAACACTCAATTATTTATTTATTTTTTTTTATTTCTAAACCCGTTGAAAAGTTTAGCATGAAATCGCTATGCATTTTAACAACACAAAACTTTATTTTTATTATGAAAAATTTTGAAGAAACACTCCCTTGGCAAAAAACTCAGGAATTCGCAAACGAAGCCTATGCTGTCTTAGAAAACAGTAAAGAACAATGGTTCAAAGAAGAAATTTTAGAAACAGCTTTTCTTGCCGGATCGAACGTTGCCAGAGGTCATGAAAAATACAATGACGAGGAAAATATCAAATATCTGGGTTACGCCAAAGATTCTTTGATTAAATGTCGCTCTATGATCTTTATGGCCGAAAAAATGTCTATCTGCGATGAAAAAAACTCAAGAAACCTTCAAGAAAAAGCCACCAGCGCTTTCAAGGTTATCAATGGTTTGATCAAGCATATCAGAGAGAAAAAAGCAGCTTAAATTCTTACAATTCATTGTTTTTTTGCCCTTGCTTCGAAATGAAACAGGGGCTTTTTTAATTTTATATAATTCAGACTTTAAAATATGTTATTTTTGCAAGCTATATTTGAAACAACCAATAGCAATAAAAATGTCTTATCAAGTTTTCTTTACCGATAGCAATCTGAAATATCTGGCTTTACA
>JBILRD010000321.1:0-3380 GCA_044372845.1 Saprospira sp.
AAAAACAGAATCATCACCGCTAATACCAATAGGAATGATACGGTAGAAGAAAGAATAAATTCGATTACCTGCAACCTAACCAATTCTGTTTGAAAATAAGACCTTCCCAACATATGATAATCATCAAAATTATATTTCAATATTCGAACCTTGATTGCTTCGATCATCTTTTCAGCTACTTCCTGACTGATGTTATCAATAGTTCTTATAAGAACAACTGTACTTTTAGCATCTTCAGATATAAAACTTTTTTGCAAACGGGGATCTGACATGACTCTTTTTCTGTCACTTTCATAGTATTCCGGATTGTCAATATGCACTAATGGAATCAGAGTAAAGCCAAATGGTGTTTTGAGCGGTATTTCAAGACTGGCTATTGTTTGTAGACTAGAAATCGGACACAATTCAAATAGCTTTGAATTGTTATCGTAAGTACATTTATTTTTATTTTGATTGATGACCAATCCTGTGGTATCAGTAATTTCAATGGTCAAATCCGAAAATTCTTTTGATAATTTCTTAAGTTTTGAAAGGAAAAGACTATCAAAAACGCCCTTTTCATTGGACAAGGAAATAAGTAAAAAATGGTCATCAGGTTCAAACCTCGATTTAAATTCCTGATAAAACTTAAAATCTTGATCTCCTTTAGGAAAAAAATCTTCAAAATTAAATCTGAATTTTATATTGCTGATAGCTAAAACAGCACTTAATATTGCCGCTATTGAAATGCTTATTACAATAAATCTGTGTAGGAATATGTTTCTCATGGATAAGATTATGAATTGACAGTTTCATAACTTAAAAAATGTACAAGATGTTTAAAAATTATAAAAAAATAACCCCCATGAAATTCATGGAGGTTACTTAAAATATTTTGCAATAAGAATTTAGCTTTCTTTCAAAACAGTTCTTGAAATCACTAGTTTTTGAATTTCAGAAGTTCCTTCCCCGATAGTGCAAAGTTTTGAGTCACGGAAAAACTTTTCTACAGGAAAATCTTTAGTATAACCATATCCACCGTGAATCTGGATACTTTCAGTAGCTGAGCGTACACAAACTTCAGAGGCATAATACTTGGCCATAGCAGAGACTTTAGTTACTGGAAGATGGGCGTCTTTCAAAGCGCCTGCCTTTCTTGTCAATAATTCAGCGGCCTCAATTTCAGTAGCCATATCAGCCAATTTGAAAGCAATGGCCTGGAAGTTAGAAATAGGCTGACCAAATTGCTCTCTTTGCTTGGAATATCTTATAGAAGCCTCGTAAGCACCTTTAGCAATTCCAAGAGATAAAGCAGCAATAGAAATTCTACCACCATCCAATATTTTCATAGCTTGGATAAAGCCCTCTCCTTCATTGCCCAATAATTGACTTTTGTGAACGCGACAATTGTCAAATATCAATTCAGCAGTTTCAGATGCTCTCATTCCTAGCTTATTTTCTTTTTTTCCGGCTGAAAAGCCCGGCATTTCTCTTTCGATAATAAAAGCTGAAATTCCACGACTGTCTAACAAGTCACCCGTTCTAACCAAAACAACACCTACATTGCCACTGATACCATGAGTAATCCAGTTTTTTGTTCCGTTAATCACATAATAATCGCCATCTTTTTGAGCCACACATTGCATTCTCATGGCGTCAGAACCAGTATTTGCCTCTGTTAATCCCCAGAATCCGATATGTTCACCCGAAGCAAGCTTTGGCAGGTATTTATGTTTTTGCTCTTCATTGGCAAACATTAAAATATGATTAGTTCCTAAAGAGTTATGGGCAGCCAATGATAAACCAATTGATCCGCAAACCTTTGCAATTTCTTCAATGATGGTAATATAAGCCTGGTAGTTCAATCCAGTTCCTCCATATTCTTCGGGAACCAAAACACCCATAAAACCTAATTCTCCCATTTTTCTAAAGACATCGACCGGAAAAAACTGACTTTCATCCCATTCCATAAGATTTGGTCTGATTACCTTTTCAGCGAAGTCTCTGGCACTTTCTCTGATCATCTTAATTTCCTCAGAGCTGTCGATTGTCATATAGCTTGTATCCATTTGAAATTGATTTATATAGTTATTTAAGTAAAATTTTAGTCCCTGAGATAATAAACCTCTTTTTGTGTAAAATGTTGAGCTTCTCCAATGTCTTTAATTTCACAGCATATTGCTGAGCTATATCGTAAAGAGTTTCACCGGTTGAGGAAATATGATAGCTTTCAACTCCTGTGTACTTATTATTTTTAAATTCTAAAAAGATTAGTTGACCTTCTATGAGCTTGTCTTCTTTATCAAGATCATTGTACAACTTTAGCTGTCTCTCCTTTACTTTATATTTTTGCGAATAATAAGACAGATTTAAATGCTCTTGTACCTTTACAGCTTTCTTATCCTTTATGTAAATAATAGCAGACCTTGGCTTTTCGACCTGTTCTTCCTCTACAAGACAAAGTGTATCTGGAATCAAGATATAATTTGGTTCCTGAAAAATAACCAGATCAAAAGGTAATTCAAACTCATGGTTATACTTTATCAATTGAAACAAACTATCAATTTCTCCTTCCTGTACCAAATAACTCTTAAAAGTAAGATGGTCCAATTTGTACAATTTAAATCTTTCAATAATGCTGATCAGAGATTGGGCATAGGTTTTGGAAGTCGCATAACCCGCTTTTTGCAAGCCATTAGCCCATGCTTTATAATCATGCTTCTTGAATTTGAAAAGAAAACCATACCTTGAATTTTTACTTGGATTGGTCAAAAAATCTGTATGTGCTATGAAAGAGTCTTCATCTCTTTCAAATACTCTAAAACAGGATTTTACCACATCATCATCCCAATGGTAGTAGGTTTTACCTTTCCAACTGCCGCCACACTTTATACCAAAATGATTATGTGCATGTTTTGCCAGATCACTCATGCCTGAAGCTGATTCCAATATTGCCTGAGCCATCTTTATGCTTGCAGGAACACCACTTCTATCCATTTCAGAAATAGCAATATGTAGATACTTATTGATGTACAACATTGCCTTTTCATTACTGAATTGAACAGTAACAGCCTCTTTGTTTTCAAGAGTTATTATCTCAAAATTATCGATGGCAGATATTTTTGAGAAGCAAAGAATCGATATTATTAAGAAAAATAGTTTGTACATTTCAATCAAAAAAATCCAAAAAAATTACTGTTCCCTCTTCATCATCTGATTTAAAAAATCAGACAAATCCGTTTTTATAACACTTGTAGTATTGATTTTTTCAAGGGCATCCAAAGCCTTTTCCTGATATTTTTGCATCTCTTTTTGAATTGATTCAACGGCACCTGATCTTAAAAAGATTAGTTTCACGTTTTCAATTTTATCATTTTCGTCAATGTTATCAGATAATGCGT
>JBILRD010000322.1:0-3377 GCA_044372845.1 Saprospira sp.
TTCAAAGACAAGGAAATATTAGAGCCTTCTGTTGGGAAAATAGGATTAAGAATGGAACTTCTGGCAATAACCTGCCTGATAGCCAGATCATGGAAATTTCCAGTAGGAATAACAAAGTCAAAACGACGTAGTAAGTCCATATTCTGATATTCCAAAGAAGCAGAATAAGTAAAGTAATCATCAGGCCATCTCAATCTTGTCCCCAATCCAATGTTTACCCCTTTGATCAATAGTTTTTGATAATTACTGCTTTCTGGAATCTGGCCATTGTTGAAATTCGAAATATATCCTGCAACAGATAAGGAGTTAGGTTTTTTTCCTCCTAACCAAGGTTCAGTAAAGGAGAAATTATATGATTGGAAAAACCTGCCATTGGTTTGAATTCTCAAGCTCAATCTCTGTCCATCTCCCTGAGGAAGTGGATTCCATGCTTCTGAATTGAATAAATTTCTTAGTGAAAAATTATTAAAGGTTACACCCAAGGTTCCTATCAATCCTCTTCCGAATCCACCCCAGCCCGCTGATAGTTCCAACTGATCTGAAGGTCTTTCTTCAACGGTATATTCTATATCCACTGTACCTCTTTGAGCATTGACAGGAGTGTTAACGCCCATTGCTTCCGGATTGAAATAATTCAATGCCATCAACTGACGTTGAGATCTGATAATATCAGAGCGGCTAAATTTAGCGCCAGGTATTGTACGAAGTTCTCTGCGAATCACATGCTCATGAGTACGATCATTTCCTTTGATAATAACACGGTCAATAGTGGCAACAGGGCCTTCCTGTATCCTGATTTCAATATTAACGGTATCGTTTACAACTCCTTTTTCTACAGGAACAGCTTGGAAGAAAAGATATCCGTTATCCATGTACAAGCTAGAGATATCTCTACCATTTTTATCAAAGCTGAGTCTAGATTGCAATAGTTCCTCGTTGTATTTATCTCCTTTTTTGATGCCTAAAACCTCTCTGAGCACTTGAGTTGGGTAGGTTGTATTCCCTCTGAAAGAAAGATCGCCGAAATAATATTGATTTCCTTCTTCGAGGTTGATATCAATGTAAATACCTTTTCTTTTGGCGCCGTTTTTCAAAGTTTTTTCAGTCAGATAAACTGAGTCACTGATGATAGAAGCATCTCTTCTACCGATATTGTTGTAATAGGCAAGTATTTTATCCTTATCATTTTTATATTCATATTCAATGTATTTAGACGGTTTGAATATGCCCATGATCAGTCTTCGCTGTTTGGTTTCTTTCATCAAAGCTCTAAGCTTGGAAGATTTGACAGCTTTATTTCCGATGAAATTTATTTTTTCAATACGAATACGCTTGCCCTTGTTAACATAAAAAACCCATCTGACGCTATTTTTCAAAAGATCATCCTCCTCTTGAGCGACATTGACAGAAGCATCCGGAAACCCTTTATCGGTATAAAATGATTTAATTTCCCTTACCGCATTCATTTTCATAGTTTCGGTAGCTGCCTTTCCCTTGATCAGATAAGGGTTAATGGCTGTATTGAGGTCATCATGAACACTTTTTTTGATGCTGCGATAAGCATGTCTGGAGTATCTTGGGTATTCTTTGATGACAATATCCAAATAAACCGATTCACCTACAATCTTACTCATCAGGATTTGAACATCAACAAAAAGTCCTTGTTTCCACAATTTTCTGATGGCACGACCAAAATCATCACCAGGAATTTTAATCACCTCTCCAACTTTCAAACCAGAGACAGCTATAACTGCACTTGGATCAGTGTATTCATATCCTTTTACAACAATTTCAGCAATTTCATACTCTTTTGGTTCACTATATTCGATGATGGGGGCTAGAGAATCCTTAGGATTGGACTGAGCGTAAAGTCCCGGGAAAGACAATAACAAAAAAAGAAAAAAGAAAAGCCTGATTGCAGCAATTTTCATGCGTATATGGTTTGATATATTACTCAATTTCTGATAATAACGATTAGATATATTTGTTGGCTAAATAATTTGTCGCCAAAAGGTAAAAGTAGGAATTATTTATTTGTTCTGAATTAAAAATAGTGTATTTGTTAGATTTCAAAGTCCTCATTTTTTTTCACAGAAGAAATTTGTTCACTGGTTTTACCAAATCTTCTTTCTCTGTTTTGAAAATCAATGATGGCTTCGTAGAGGTTGTTCTTTCTAAAATCCGGCCAATAGATGTTGGTAAAATATAATTCGGCGTAGGCGATTTGCCACAAAAGAAAATTGCTGATCCTGGATTCACCACTGGTTCTAATGAGTAACTCGGGATCGGGAATACCATTGGTAGTTAATTCTTTGGCAATTATTTTTTCATCAATCTCATCCACTTTCACAATTCCATCTACAACTTTTTGAGTAATGGACTTTACCGCCTGAACGATCTCCCATTTAGCACTATAACTCAATGCCAAAACCAAGGTCATCCTATCATTTGACGCAGTTTCCTGAATTGCTTCTTGTAATTCATCAAAAGTTTCCTTGGGAAGTGAATTCAAATCACCAATAGCCGTTAGTCTGATTTTGTTTTTGTTGAGTGTCGGTAATTCACTTTTAATCGTCTTGACGAGTAGTGACATTAAAGCCCTTACTTCTTCAACAGGACGATTCCAATTCTCGGTAGAAAAAGCATAAAGCGTGAGATATTGAACGCCTAATTCAGCAGCAGCTTCTGTAATCTCTTTGACAGATTCCACTCCATTCTGGTGACCAAAAACCCTGTCCAAACCTTGTTCTTTGGCCCAACGGCCGTTGCCATCCATGATAACGGCAATATGTTTGGGCAATCTGTTTAAATCGACCTTTGCTTTCAAATCAATTATTTCCTCTTTATTATTCATTACCCAAAGTTAGAACTATTAAATAAATAAAGCTAGCAATAAAACATAATGAGTTCTATTATTCTATTTTTTACTAAATTTGTAATTGAAAATGCACTGTAAAAATAGTAAAATCTTTTATTACTTTGACTTATACCATTAAGCTTCCTCAATTTGAAGGTCCTTTTGATTTATTATTATTTTTTATCGAGCGAGATGAGCTGGATATTTATGACATTCCAGTTGCTATAATAACCAATGATTTTTTAGATTATATCAAACATCTGGAAAGTCTAAACATTGACATTGCCAGTGAATTCATCCTTGTTGCGGCTACTTTGATGAGGATTAAAGCTAAGATGTTAATTCCTAGAAAAGATTTAGATGAAGATGGAAACGAGTTGGATCCAAGACAAGAGCTAGTGCAAAGACTATTGGAATACAAAAGTTATAAAGAAATCATCCTTGAATTACAGAGCCTCGAAGAAATTAGATTATCAAAATTCAACCGGGGGAATATTTTGGTAGAATTACAAGTTATTGC
>JBILRD010000323.1:0-3367 GCA_044372845.1 Saprospira sp.
ATTCTATAATGATAAAATTGTTTTCTCTTCCAGCAGATCAGATATAAAGCCATATAAAAATACTTACAGTTGGAATGAAATGAATTTTCTAGACTTATACAGTTCAGAGATTGGTCAAAATGGGGAGTTAGTTAAAATAAAGAATCTAAGTAAAGGAGTCAATAAAAAATATCATGAGGGCCCAGCTTGTTTTGCAAAGCAAGGTACAATTATGGCTTACACCAAAAACAATTACTCAGGAAATAGTAAGGAAGGTATTATTAAGCTTCAATTATTTTTTTCAGAATACAAAGAGGGTAAATGGCAAAATGAAGTTGCTTTCAAATTAAATAATGATGAATATTCGGTTGGGCACCCTTGGATTTCTGAGGATGCAAAGACTATGTATTTTGCCAGTGATATGCCGGGAGGTTTTGGGGGAGTAGATATTTATAAAATCACAAAGAAGGTTAGTGGTGAATGGGGCGAACCCAATAATTTAGGAAGTAAAATAAACACTGAAGGAAATGAAATGTTTCCTTTTTATAGTGAAACCAATTCTATGTTATTCTTCTCTTCTGATGGCCAACTAACTTTTGGCGGACTCGACCTCTTTGTTGCTAAAAATAATGAAGATAGTATTATTGATGTGTTGAATATGGGTTATCCTTTGAATTCTCAATATGATGATTTTGCAGTCATTATGGACAGAAGTCTAAAAAAAGGGTACTTTTCTTCTAATAGAATAGGAGGAAAAGGTGACGATGACATCTATCGTTTTGACTTGTTGATCCCTTTCAAATTTAAACAACAATTAAAAGGATCAGCTACTGACAATCTAGGAAATATCTTGGCAGGGGAGTATATCAGTATTTGTGATGAAACAGGTAAAGTAATTGCAGCAGGATATACAGATGAAAATGGCAATTATTCTTTTGAAGTGGAACCCGATAAACAATACCTGCTTAAATTTGGAAAAGGTAAATATGAAGCAACAAAACTTTTTAACACCTTTACGCCCAATCCTGTTGTCATAAGTGATATCACTATTAAGAAAGATCCTGATTTGAAATTATATTGTCTACTGACAGAAGTAAATTCCAAGGATAAAATTGAAGGGGCATTATTTACAATTGTTGATAGAAAAACCGGAAAAACAGAGTTTTATACAAGTTCAATGACTGGTGATTTTCTTAAAATACTATCTGATAATAACTTAGGAGATACAGCCAATTATAAAATCACGATTGAAAAGGAAGGTTTTATTCCCAAATCATTCAACTATGTTAAGGTTCTTGACAGAGAAGGTCAATACAACCTTCATGAGGATTTAGATATCTCATTAACTAAATTTTCTGTAGGGATGGATTTGACAAAGTATCTAAATATCAAACCTATATATTTTGATTATGATAAGTTTAATATAAGACCTGATGCTGCTTTAGAGTTGGATATTATCGTAAAAGTAATGAATGAAAATCCAACCATGGTTATTGAGTTGGGATCTCATACTGATTGCAGAGGTACTAAAGATTATAATGAAAAACTATCTACACGTAGAGCAGAATCCTCAGCAGAATATATCAAAAAAAGAATTAAAAATCCTGAGAGAATTTACGGCAAAGGTTATGGTGAAAGTAAAATCATCAATGGCTGTGAATGCGAAGGTTCTAAAGTTTCTAAGTGTTCAGATGTAGAACATCAGATGAATAGAAGAACCGAGTTTGTAATCGTAAAAATGTAATTAAAATAGCATCTACTTTTAAAATTGTACCATTAAACTTATCGAGATCAAAATAAATTGAAAAATAATATGACAATCAACCTAAACCTCATTTTCGTTTTTTTTATCACAACTTTACTGGCTGTGAAAACAAATGCGCAAACAACCGAAATTAAAATTTCCTTTGACGAATATATAACATCTTCCTCGCTTCCCGGCTCTGGACTAGATGAAGCATCTTGGGGAATTTTTAATGATAAAGGTGTTGAGATTTCTTCAGGAAATGCAAAAGAAATCTTCAATTTTAAATTTGAAAAGCATGGTGATTACTATATTCGTTTTGTACATGAGCACAAACACAACGAGCATGCAGCTACCTGTAATCATTACGCCATGCCTAATGAAGTCAAAGTAATTGTAAACAGTAAGAAAATTATTTTCCATACAGAAAAAATCAGTTTTTCTAAGAAAATATCTGCAGATACCCCTGCCGATGGTATCATTATGTTTGTTCCTGTCACAATAATCGATCAGAAAAATTCAATCGAAATTCCAATGAACAGAATTGCTCAATCAATCGGTATCAACACTAGTGTTGCAGGATTTTTGAAATTAAATCAGATGAAACTTAACCCTGGAAACCATGTATTGGAATACAATTTAACAGGAAAGGCAACTAAGGGAACATATATAGGTTTTGATTTTATTGATCTCAACGGAAATATTACCCCATTCGGTATTTTAGAACCAATACTATAATGCAATTCAAACACACAATACTTATGAATACTGTTTTTATTAGATTCCTGTTTGTTTTAGTTTTAACAACTCTTTCTAATTATACTTTTTCTCAGGGCGCCTGTGGTTTTGGACCAGGCAAAGGTTGTACGGGAACAGTATATGACAATGCATTTGTCAATTCTGACAATAATGCTGCTACAATTGAATATGACAATTTTGTTTCGACTTTTCACAGCTCAATAGTTAGAAATTATCAGGGTAGTTTTTTGGTTTGGGGTGAACAAATTTCAAATGATGGTGTAACGAGTGTTCTTTCTCCTATTGAAATAAATAATGTTAATTTTCCCAACCTTGCTAGCCATGAAGTTTATAAAGCTGCCGCAGGTTCAAATTTTATTGATGAAAGACAGTTTTTTGTTTTGACTTCAAACGGTTTGTATGCTTGGGGAGACGAAGATGGAGTTGTGGCAAATGCTATAACCAATTCTGCTGTTTTTCAAAAAATTAATACTGCTGCCATTAGTAATGCCAACTCTTTTGGTTTGCCATCAACTATTACACCTGCCGAGGTAAAAATGATGGTTGCGTCAATCGCAAATTCTCTAAATGGTACCTTGATGATAACAACTTGTAGTGGTCAGGTTTGGGTACTGTCTCAGCTAGGAAACTTAAGAGGTAATAATAATACAGGAAATGCTACCACCTGGAGCCGTGTAGAAACAGGAGCCGGAGTCTTTTTGGACAATATTGTTGCTGCGCGTGTTTCAGGATCAAGTGCCATAGCACTAAGGTCTGACGGTACGCTTTGGACCTGGGGCTTAGGAACTTATTTGGGTAACAATACTGCCAGTGCCACTAGAAATAGAGCTACACAAATGACTGCACCTCCAGGTACTCCCAAAATGATTGGTATTACTGCAGATG
>JBILRD010000326.1:0-3340 GCA_044372845.1 Saprospira sp.
AGTTTTTGGAGTATGGAAAATCTTTGGAAAGGGATGTGGATATTACCAGGGTAAAAAAAAGGATTATCTAATTTAGGTTCTCATTCTCCTTTTGATTGTCAGCCTCGGATATCTGTTCTTCTAAATCATTGGAAGTATTATTTTCTTTTTCAGACAACTCGGGTTCTTTCAATTTGCCTGAGATTGGTTTTTCAAGGTCCTCCTTAAAAAAACTACGGTAAAACAGAATCACCATTCCGACTCCAACACTGATAGAGGTATCAGCTATATTGAAAATTGGCTGAAAAAATTGAAATCTTTGTCCTCCAACCATTGGAAACCAGCTGGGATAATTCCCTTCAATCAGTGGAAAATAAAGCATGTCAACGACTCTTCCATGAAGAAAACTGGCATAACCTTCTCCAAGGCTAGTCCATTGAGCAACAGAATGGATACTACTTTCACTAAACATCAATCCGTAAAAAATGCTATCCAGGATATTTCCGACTGCCCCAGCCCAGATTAAAGATATACTGGCTATGAGTCCAAGAGATTTTTTTTGCTGAATCAGCAGATAGAGATAGTAACTAATAAAAAATACTGCTACAATTCTGAATAAACTTAGTGCCAGTTTACCATAATCACCGCCAAGTTCGATGCCAAAAGCCATACCCGGATTTTCGGTAAAATAAATTTGAAACCAATTTTGACCTTCGCCGAAAAAATTAAAAGCATCGCCAATTCTCATATTCAGTTTTACCCAAATCTTAACAAGCTGGTCAAAAAGTAGAACAGTAAAAATTAAAGCTATAGAAAAAATGGAGCGTTTCAAGGTAGTAAAGTTTATTTAAAGATTCATTTCAGTAATAAAAGGCAAATATATAAAAATAAGTTCCTATTTGAAATCCTTTGGACAGGACATTAGTGCCATTATTTTTTGAGAGTATTTCTAAAACATTTTCTGTAGATAGGTTTTCTCCATGCCATTTGCGCCCAAATCATAGGAAAAATAAGTATGTCCAGCCCATAAGGAGCTTTGAAATCTATTTCGTCAATTATTTTGGATCCAGTTTTATGTTTTATTATTCTATGCTTGTGTCTCCAATTTTTTAGGAAAAATGGTAATTTATTCGATTTTGAACTATCTATAAAATAGATTTCTTGATTGTTATGGGAATCCTCGATAATGGTACTTTTCCAGTATTGTTTGAAAAGAAAAAAATTGAGTTCCAGTTCAACCACGTCATTTGTCTGGCATCCATCAAAACGAAGTATTTTTAGACCAATGCCCGGAGGTTTTAGTTTGATGAATAAATCCTTGTTGAATCCTTCAAAAACTTTTTCAAAAGGTTGCTCGACTACTGTACTGATGCTGAATTTCATTAGATATTTTGTGAACTTATATGGAAGATAGCGTCTTTATTCACTAGATTTGTAATAATAAACTAACGCAATGAAAACATTGGAAATACTATTAGGTTCAAAATCGCCCAGAAGACAGCAACTCTTGAAAGATATGGGTTTTGATTATAAATTGGTTTTTCAGGATATAGACGAAAGCTATCCTGAAGATTTACCTGTTGAGCAGATAGCTGAATATCTAGCTTTAAAAAAAGGGGAGGCATTGAAGTCAAAATTAGAATTTAGTCATCAAGTCATTCTTACTTCTGATACTACTGTCGTGTGTGAGGGTAAAAGTTATGAAAAACCAATAGATTTTGAGGATGCAAAAAGAATTTTACTGGCACTTTCCGGAAAAGCACATCAGGTAATCACCTCCGTTTGTTTGACAAGTATGGATCGTCAAATTAGTTTCAGTGAAGTTACTCATGTTTACTTTGAGGATATATCTGAAAGAGAAGCTGAATTCTATATTGAGAATTTTGCGCCATATGATAAGGCAGGAGCTTATGCAATTCAGGATTGGATTGGTGTAAATAAAATTTCCAAAATTGAAGGATCGTATTATAATGTAATGGGGTTACCGACTACAAGGTTATACAAAGAGTTGAAGAAATTTTAATAATAATCACTGAATGCTCCTTTTTGGCTTGACTTTTGTCTTTTTTTGAACTATATTTGAATACATAAAATTTTAAGTTTATCATCTAAATTAAATAATGTTTAACATGAGAAAAATTTCCTATAGCTCAATAATGTTTTTTGTATTTAGCTTTTCAATACTTTCTTTTAATCTTTTTGGACAAACTCAGGAAGGGAATGCCATCATTATGAATGATGATGCCCAAGGTAAGCTATCCTCTTGTAAAATTCCATACGATAAAAATCAATTGGTCGCCACTCATGTTAATTATCTATGTGGTACAAGGTTGAAAGTTACCAATCTGTCCAATAAAAAATCAGTTGAGGTTAAAGTAGTTCACAATGATAGTTTTGGTAAGGGACATTTAGTTGCTTTATCTTCCAGAGCGGCCTTAGAAATAGGCATGTCAAATACTGAAGAAGTAAAAGTCAGTGTCGAAGTCATCAAATCCAATGATAAAATTAAGTCGACAGGTAAAAAAGGTAAAAAGTTAAATATCATTGAAGAAGCTGCCAATATGGAAAAAGGTGGTCTGTACAAAATGGAAATTTTTAAATTAGAGCCTAAAGGATACGGCGTTCAAGTTGCTGGTTACAGTGATTACGAATCAGTTGTAAAACAAATCTCAGTTTTGCAGAAAAACTGGTTTAATGGAGCTTTGGTTTTTGTCGATGATCTTAAAGGTAAACCTTACTACAAGATAATCATGGGGCCATTCTTCTCAAAAGAAGAAGCTGAATCTTATAAAGATAGCATCAAATCAAAATATGGGGTCAAAGATGCTTTCATAGTAAATTTGGAAACCATAATTAAAGATTCTAAAAAGTAATTGGATATAATTTTATTGTTGAAGCAGTTGTCATATTTGAACAACTGCTTTGTTGTTTTATATCTAATTATTTGTTATTTAATAAATTAAATGAGCATTCAATGTAAGGACAGTGTCAATAAATTAACATTTATTTAAGTGTTGTTTATGAATAATGTTTTTATTTTTAAGCTGAATCCTATCAATAATACCATTGAAATTAATCAAATCGCTATTTTATGAATTTTTCTAAAATTTTACAAAAACTGCTTTTCCTAGTATTAGGCTTAAGTTTCTTGCATATTTGTATTGACTTGAAAGCACAGTCTTGTGATGTTATTTACACATCTTCTCAGTTTGGTAATGATGCTAATCCAGGAACATTTGATTATCCAGTTGCTACGCTTAGCGGCGCATTAACAAAAGTGTCCGGTGCCAGAAGAACTATCTGGATCGCAGGAGGAAATTACACAGAAGCCAATATTGTTGATCTTTTGGATAGTGTTAAG
>JBILRD010000328.1:0-3332 GCA_044372845.1 Saprospira sp.
CAGTCAAATTATTTCTTTTGAGTAAAACTCTGCCCAAAGCGTCAATAATTGTAACATTAAATAGGTCCAATCCAATATTTTCAGTTTCTATATTTATGTTGCTGGAAGCAGGATTTGGATAAACGTTGAATTCTTTCAAATCTTCTATTCTGCTTACACCAATAACATAATTATCTTTGAATTCTATGTCGTTGATCGTAGTGCCACTACCATCCATATTGCATCTCACCAGCGGAACTTTAGAACCATCCACTAAAAAATCATATCTGAAAGTAGTATCATTTAATGGTATTGGAAGTTGTCCAGCTATCAGATTAGTAATATTAAACCAGCCAAAAATATTAGTTTTTAATTCAATTGAAATTTCATTGAGAATAACAATTTTTTGACGTAATACTTGGTGTGTTGTATTTGGTAAATTTATCGTGCCAAATGCGTCCACAGTTAAGTTTGTAGATCCATTTACGCTTATTCTCAATGAGTCAGCAGTTACGAAACCACCTAATTGAAGAAGAAAAGTGTCAACCAAAGCCCTAAGTCCTGGAACACTGTCTATGTTTTGACCCAATGAAAGTTTATGTGTGTCGTTGGTTGTTGAATTGTAAGTCAAAGGTGCCGTTTGAAGTGTTTGAGGATTAGAAAATGCTGAGTAGAATGACTGTCCAAAAAAGTTTATAGCTCCGCCAATAATTTCCATTTTAGTATTGGTAACATCCACATAACCTTCGCCAAAACCAGCAAGTGGTACGATAATTTCAGAATTTGGAAAATCTGCATAATTGTTACCTGATGATGCGTATCTAACAGAATCAACAAGAGTAGCAGTTGAAGTTAGAAAAGTAAAATCCCATGTTTGGGCGGTTGAAGAAGGAGCTGTGATGCTGGCTGATCTAATATTAGTAGTAGAAGATCGTTCAAGAGTGTCTCCAGCAGCTAAAAAGATTGAGTTGCTGATAGTAATCTGCGCATTCATAGAAATGCTGATTACCATCATCGTAAAAAGTAATATTTTTTTCATGGCTATTTGGATTTTATATTAAAAATTTATCAAATATAAGATTAAAAAATGAATAATAAATAGAAGATTAAAATATGTAAATAGGCTTATTCTTAAAAATTAAATTCTCAGGTAAAGGCCGAATCCCCATCTCCATCTTGAATGGCCCAAATCCGACTTTCGTGTATAGATTTTTCTAAAATTTGAGTAATGAGATATTTTCTTTTGAATGCTTTTTTTAGAAAGAAAGTCCTTTTGAGATTTTTGACAATATTTACAAAAGGAGAATGATAAATTGTCAGTGTTTCTGCTTTTATTGATTTTAAATATTGATTAAATATTTCAAAACTTTTAACAGTAAAAGCAGGATTGACATACAAGAAAGGAATTTTAATTTGCCCTTCCCGATTTGTAAAAATCAAAACAGCAAGCAATTCGTTATTGCTATCAAAAATTTTAAATACTTTGCTTTCGAAGTGTTTTGAAACGGAGGAGAAATAGTATTTTCTTGACTCTACATCTTCTTCTTTATTGATAATCCATGGATAATTGAGCACCCAGTTAAGATCTGTCCGATCTTTTTTAATCAACTCATGGTCTGATTGATTATTTTGAATGAAATTCCAAGTTAGATCGTCTATGGATTCGTCTATACAGTACCTTTCTTTCGTTATTTGATTTGGTTTAGCATCCAATAAAAAATTTATACTAATGTCAATAAATCTTAAAAGACCAAAAACCTTTAGCCATTTCTTGTTTTTGGAAGGCAATAATTTGGAGAGGGAAGACCTGAAGTATAATCTACATCCTTCAAGTTCTGCAAATTCAGTAAAAAGTTGACTTTTTGTATAAAGATTTAATGCTTCTTTTGTAAATTCTGTTGCAAGAAGTTTAGCTCCCCAAGAGTTAAATGCATCGTTTAATAGATTAAATGCTAATCCTTTGCCTTGAAATTCTGGATGAACCCAAATACAGCTTAACCATCCAATATGTTCTGATTTATTATTTTGATGCTTGTCTAAGTAAATGTTATCGGGTAGAACTCCTAAATAGGCTATTAGTTCATTGTTATTATAAATTGTAAATAGAACCTCGTCTTCTGGGTTAGCTCTTGGGTTATTGAACTGGGATTTTGCTCTGATTTTACTGATAGGATAATTCTTGCTAAACAGATACAAATCACTTTGTATGAAATCCAATAATTCTCTTTGTTTTATTTTAACAATATTCATTCTGTATCTAAATCTTAAAGCATTCAATCAAAACTATAATATGCAAATAAATTGTAAATTTATGAGTTCTTAGCTTTCGTTAAAGATACAAAATAGTTAAGAAAATAATTATTAAACATAATAGAGTAGGGCTCATGTCAAATATTAAACAATATATATATTGGATTTTAGGCTTTCTGGCGATTGTATCCATTTATTATTTTTTTAGTGATATTGTTTCCTGGATTATACTTGCCTGGGTTGTTTCCCTGTTGGGTTCTCCTGTTATGCATGTTTTGGGTAAGATTAAGATTGGGAAAAAAAAGATCAATGTTTCCATCAGAGCATTGATTACCCTGTTGATTTTCATTACTTCATTTGGACTGTTTTTGGCCTTATTTGTACCTGTTATTATTCAACAGGGTAATAACCTGGCAAAAGTTAATTATACCCAAGTAATTAAAGGATTAGAGGAACCCATCAATCATTTTTATGAAAAATTGGATAGATATGGTTTAGTGGAGCATATTCAGAAGAAAGAGGATAAGATAAAGATTCAAAAAGATAATGCTGACACATCCTCCTTAAATAATCAAAATATAAAAATCGTTTCAAATAATGAGCAAACTAGGGTTCAGGTTCAAAAAATCAATATTGATTCCCTTATTAATCAAAATGGAGACAGTTCTGTACATACCACAATTCAATTGAATGTAGAGATATTGGATAAAAGAGACAGATTGGCGGATGCTGATAAAGAAATTCACGATTCAACGGCTATTATTAGTCCTGATGATACGCCTATAGAAAGGGTTCAAAAGCAATTATTTACTTACTTTAATCCAACAGCAGTATTAAGAAGTAGTATAAGTACGATTTGGAGTTTGATTGGTAATTTTTTTGTATTGATAACTTCGGTGTTGTTTATAGCTTTTTTCTTTTTACAAGACGAGGGGATGTTTGCAACTTTAGTTAAAGCTCCTTTTCATGAAAAAGAATCTGCCAAAATTGATAGGGCTTTGTATTTAATAAAGAAAATGTTGGTAAGATATTTTGAAGGTATCCTTGCTCAAATGGCTTTGCTCACGCTGTTTCTGTGGTTGGCTTTATCTTTGGTTGGGGCT
>JBILRD010000329.1:0-3331 GCA_044372845.1 Saprospira sp.
ATTACAATTTAAATCGATTTTTAAAACCGTATTTAATTTGAAGTTTTTTTAATCTCAATTTTTAAATTTTTAAGAGAAAAAATAACTATATTTACTCTTTCAATTATTATGGATTTTTGTCAAAATAAATTCACCTTTTGATACTAATCTTGTACCTGATAAACCAAATCTAACCAGAATTTTTATGTTCAAGGATCAATTTACCTTTCTTTCTTGCTTAATTCTATTTATTTTAAGTAATCAAACATTGTCTGCTCAAACTTCAGCAGATTTATCCTGGAAAACCCAGAGAAAACCTTTGAATTCTTTTATTGAAAATCAAGGTCAGTTTGTTTCCAGAAATACAACTTTCGGCAATAGCGAAATAATGTATGGATATGATGGCAGCAACCAGGACTTCTATTTTACCAAAGAAGGAGTCATTATTGAATTGACCCAACAACAAAAAAGGGTAAAATCAGCTGAAGAAAAACAATTGAGAGCTGAAAAAAAACAACAAGGTTTTAAAGATGCTCAGGATTTTAGATCTTTTGAAGAAGAAGGGCACAAAATGGACATCAAAAAAGATGAGCTATTTGTAAAATGGGTTGGTTCCAATTCCAATGTTAAAATTATTGTTGAAGACAAGGATTCATACTATCACAACTACAGCTTTTACAGCTTGAATGGCATTTTGACAAATAAAAGCTTTATTCCGTCTTACAAAAAAATCACTTACAAAAATCTATACGATAACATTGATGTTGTTTATGAAATACACCCAGTGACAGGTTACAAATATTCTGTCATTCTGCACCCCGGAGCAAACCCCTCTGAAATCAAGCTTCAATATTCAAAAAATATTAAAGCCAATTCAGACGGAACTATCTCTATTCAAACGGTATTTGGTGATATTATTGACCATAGTCCGTTGACTTTTTATGCTGATAACCATCAAAATACAATCTCCAGCTTCTATGATATAGTTAACAGTACTATAGGTTTTAAACTAGCAAAATACAACTCTAAAAAAACTGTAGTAATTGACCCTTGGACTCAAACGCCTAATTTTCCTTCAACTAATTGGGATTGCATTTGGGAATGTGAAAGAGATGGCGCAGGAAATGTTTATGTGATTGGAGGAACTTCTCCATTGCAACTTTTAAAATATACCTCTGCTGGTGCTTTACAATGGACCTACAATACTACCTATGACACAACAGAATGGTTAGGCACTTTTGCAACAGATGATGCAGGAAACTCATACGTTGCCAATGGCTCTCCTGCCAGAATTATGAAAATAAACACTGCTGGTGTTCAAGTATGGAATAATAACAATCCAGGAGGTCTCTTAACGCTCACAGAATTTTGGAATATAACTTTTAACTGTGATCAAACTAAATTAGTTATTGCTGGAACAGACGGAAGTGCCTTTGGCGGTCCTGAACCATGGATCTTTGATATGAATATGAATACAGGTAATGTCATCACCAGTGTTCGAGTTCATAATGGCAATGGTCTTTCACCTACAAATGCTCAAGAAGTTAGGTCGATTACACCTTGTAACAATGGAAAATATTATTTCCTATCCCATGACTCCATTGGATATATCCACCAAAGTTTGACATCATGTACTTCCAATAATGGTATTTTTAGAGTAAATAGTGGTATAGACCTAGGTTACAAATGCGAAAACTGGAGATACACCAATTCTGGGATCATGGCATTGGCACATTACAATGGTTTTGTTTTTGTGCACAGAGGTAATCAAATTCAGAAAAGAAATTTTGCTACAGCAGCAATTGTAGCAACAGCAACATTACCTGGTGGAGTTTTTAACTCAGGTTTTGGAGGAAATGCAGTAGGATGTAGTGGTATTGACATTGATAATTGTGGAAATATTTTTGTAGGTTCCACTAATGGTGTTTATAAATTTGATCAAAATCTAACTCAATTAACCAGTTTTGCAACTACTTTTAATGTCTATGATGTTGAAGTAAACAGTAACGGAGAGGTAATTGCCGCGGGTTCTACAGGAAACTCAGGATCTGGCGCAAGATCAGGTACTATTCAATCTTTTGCTGCAGCTGCCTGTGCGCCACAAAGTATTGTATGCTGTGATGCAACAATTTGTAGACCTAATACGCTTTGTGTTAGTGATGCTCCTGTTACCATCCAGTCGACTTCAACCGGTGGAACTTTTTCAGCATCCTGCGGGGCTTGTATTAACGCCACTACAGGGGTTTTCAGTCCTACCGTTTCTGGTTCTGGAACATTCACAGTTACCTACACTTTGGCTTGTGGCTCTGAATCTGTCGATGTAGTCGTCAACAGCTGTGCCGCAGTAAGTGTTTGTCAACAATCACCTACAGTGCTTTCTGCAAGTGGAGGTAGTGGCACCTATACATGGTACAGTTTCAACCCGGGAGGTTCAACTCCAATTAGTACACAAGCACAGTGTACTGCCTGTAATCCTAGTTACACCTGGTCTTTTTTAGGATGTTTAAATGGGGCATTTCCTGTTTCTACTTGTAATGTCCCAGCTGGTTACCAACTATATGGAACTGGAACAACTGTTACAACTCCTACAAATTTCCCAATTCAGGTTGTAAATTCTGGAACGACAGTGACCTATAATAGCTTGTCAGCAATCAGTGCCTGCGCTGTAGGTTGTCCGACTATCAATTTAACACTTTCTGCTACAGGTACATCATGTGGCTCAAATAATGGCTCTATCAGCACAACTGTTACCGGTGGAGCTGTTCCTTATACCTATATCTGGAGCAACGGAAATACAGGACAAAATATTACAAATCTTTCAGCTGGAACTTATATTTGCACAGTAAGTGATGCAAACGGATGCACAGGAACTGCAAGTGCTACAGTAAGTAGCTCTAGCGCTGTATCCATTTCTCTATCAACAACTAATGCAAGTTGCGCTGCTAATAACGGAGCGATAAATACAACAGCCAGTGGAGCTACTTCGCCTTATTCCTACAACTGGGGAACTGGTATAACTTCTCAGAATAGAACTGGACTCGCAGCAGGAACGTATACCGTAACAGTTAGTAGTGCTAATGGTTGTACTGCAACTTCATCAGCAACTGTAACTTCCTCAGCAGGCCTAACGATAGTTCCAAATCCAACTGGTGTAACTTGTAATGGACTTGCCAACGGTGTTGCAGCAGTGAATGTATCAGGAGGAACTGGATCATTATCTTATAACTGGTCGAACGGAGCTACAACTGCTGCAATATCGGCTTTGGCATCTGGTATATATAATGTGACTGTAAACAGCGGCTCATCCGGCTCATCAGTAGATACTCTGTATCGACAAGATTTTACGGGAGTC
>JBILRD010000330.1:0-3322 GCA_044372845.1 Saprospira sp.
AGAATTGACAAATGGCACCTATGTAGCCGTAATGAAATATACAATGGACGGAGTAACTGAAGTGATGACAACTCAGGTTGTGATCGCCAGATAATAAAAAAAAGTTAAATATTGATTTTGATGAAAGTCATTTTATCAACCGGTCGTTTAATAGACCGGTTGATTTTGAACATAAATAATGATATAAATAAAAAAATTGTTGAACTAAAAAATACAGTATGGATAATAGCGAAATTTTAAATTTTCAAAACAGGGTAATTGTATATGATGTAAATATTTGATAATCAGTTTAAATAATAAAAAGTTAAGTTATTTATTAGTACTAATAGCTAGTTATTAGGTATGTCATTAGGTGATTTACCCAATTTTTAACATCGCGGAAATTACCGTAGTACAGATTTTAAAAACTAAGGATCTTTGATATATCAAATGATTAAATAAACAAACAAAACATCAACAATTATGAAAACAACAACATTAAGTACAATTTTGGCAATTTTACTGCCGATGCTAGTCAACGCTCAATGCATGACTCTTTCTTTTCAGGTTTCGGATTTTAACGGATCTAATATCAGTTGTTTTGGAGCCAATGACGGAGCAGTATTTGTAAATGCTATCGGGCCTAATCGTCAGATGACTTATGAATGGTCTAATGGTCAAACAGATGCTCAGGCTCAAAATCTATCTGCCGGTAATTACACAGTTACAGTAACTGACAATTCTGGATGTGTAACGACAGGATCAGTTACAATAATTGAACCAGCTCCAATGGCATTTTCTATCCAATCAGTTTCTACCTCTTTTGGTTACAACCTTAAATGTCATGGTGATTCCAATGGTAGACTTACTGCTTTGGCAACTGGAGGAACAGGAAAAATCCTATACAACTGGTCAAATGGCAACCAAACCGCTTTTGCAACTAATCTCAGAGCTGGGATTTACACGATAAACGCTACAGATGAAAATGGTTGTATGGCTGCTACTAACGTTGCAATTACTCAGCCAAATCCAGTAAATGTTTCAACTACACTCATCAGCCAGCCAAGCGCAGCAGGGGCTACAGATGCAGAAGCTATAGCCAATGCTATTGGAGGTTGCGGAACTTTTACATTTGAATGGTCTAATGGTGAGCTTAGCAATGAATTGTATAATGTAGGTGCAGGCACGTACACAGTAAAGGCAATAGACGCTATGGGCTGTTCCTCTTCCACTGTGCTTACTATCGCTAATCCACTGAGTAATACAATTGTGAATGGAAACCAAGGAGGAAGAACCAATAACAGCCGAGGAAATGGTTCTCAGGTTCTAAGACCTTAATAATTATTTTATTGATATAGTTGATGTTTTCCAAAACCTGAAAAAGGTATTATATAAAATTCCCGAATTAGATAAATCTTCTTCGGGTTTTTTTATTTTGAAATTCATCTTGTTTTTATCAAATAAATAATATTTCATATTTTGAAATTGCCTATCCTTTTTGAATATTCAATTATTATCTTTGTCACAGAATCATTTTTAGACTATTGATATGAGCAAAATAAAAATTTATAATTCTTACAGTAGAGAACTTACTGAGTTTAATACCATTGACCCAAAAGGAGAGTATGTTGGAATGTATGTCTGCGGACCAACTGTTTATAATGAGGTACATCTCGGAAATTGCAGAACATTTGTAAGTTTCGATATTATCTACAGATATCTATTACACAAAGGATTTAAAGTCAGATATGTTCGAAATATCACAGATGTCGGACATTTGGAGGGTGATGCTGATTCTGGTGCTGAAAGTAAAATAGATCAGAGAGCCAGATTGGAAAGATTGGAACCAATGGAAATAGTTCAAAAATATACCAATCTGTTCCACCATGTAATGAAACAAATGAATACCTTGCCTCCTAGTATTGAACCTACGGCAACTGGTCATATTGTAGAGCAAATAGAGATGGTAAAAGATATCATAGCTAATGGATATGGCTATGAGAAAAATGGATCTGTCTATTTCAATACAAGGAAATTGATAGAGGAGAATAAAGGATATGGTAAACTCTCCGGCAAATTAGTAGAAGATCTTTTGTCAGAAAGCCGTGAAAATCTAAAAAATCAAGACGAAAAAGAACATCCTTCAGATTTTGCTATTTGGGTAAAAGCTTCACCTACTCATATCATGCGCTGGCCTTCTCCTTGGGGAATAGGTTTTCCGGGATGGCATCTCGAATGTTCTGCCATGAGTACCAAGTATCTTGGAAAAACTTTCGACATCCATGGGGGAGGAATGGACTTGCAGTTCCCTCATCATGAAAATGAAATTGCTCAAAATATTGGAGCATGCGGTTGCCAGCCCGTAAACTATTGGATACACGGAAATATGTTGGTTTTAAATGGCAAAAAAATGTCAAAAAGCGATGGTAATTATATCATGCCTCGAGAACTTTTTGAAGGTAGCAGCCCTTTGATGTCTAAGGCATACAGCCCAATGACCTTAAGATTTTTTATGCTTCAGGCTCATTACAGATCTACTTTAAATATAACAGAAGAAGCGCTGCAAGCTGCAGAAAAAGGGTTGCAAAGACTGTTGGAGGCTAATGATATTCTTCAGAATCTTTCTTATAAAGACGATGAAAATACCAACGAGCTTGACATTAAAATCAACAAACTGATGGAGGCAGCTTATGCCGAAATGGATGAAGATTTTAACACGCCTAATGCGATGGCTAAACTTTTTGGATTGGTTTCCGATATACAAAAATTTAGCAATGGACAGCAATCTTTAAATAGTATATCAAAATCTACCTTTGAAAAACTTAAAACCTTTTTCAAAATTTTCCTTTTTGATGTTTTCGGATTAACAAATGAATCCATTGCAAGCGGCGATCAAGATTCTAATATTCTAGATGGTTTGATGGATATGATTATTGATTTCAGAAAAGAGGCCAGAGATCAAAAAGACTGGGCAAAAAGTGATTTAATCAGAGATCAACTGATGAAATTAGGATTACAAATCAAGGATGGCAAAGAAGGTGCAAGCTGGACAAAAATCTAACAACACAATGGAGAAAAAATATAAAACATTAAAAGAATTTTATCCCTATTATCTGACAGAACACCTCAATCCTGTTAGCAGAATACTTCATTTTATAGGTACTGGGGGTTTTATTGCTATATTTTTGTTTGCAATTATAAATCAGCAATGGTGGATTCTTTTATTTGGTCCTCTTTGTGGTTATGGATTTGCCTGGCTTGGACATTTTGTTTTTGAAAAGAATAAACCGGCTACTTTTATTTATCCCGCTTTTAGTTTAGCATCTGATTTTATCATGTTCTA
>JBILRD010000375.1:0-2950 GCA_044372845.1 Saprospira sp.
AAAACAATTTTAAGATGCAGCGCATCAAAAAATCCACTATGAACTCCTAGAGCCATAAAGTGTTGATATCCAATATTGACAGTACCAACAACATAACATAATTGCATTGCAATAACCACCATAATCATGGTTCTCTTCAGGTCCATTGCATCGCGAATATGAACGCCCTTTCCAATTGTAGTAGAATTGGGTTTGAATAAGAAAGTAAAAAAAGCATCGTAAGTAGCATGCGCAAACTTATTTTCTTTCTTCGGCTCAATTCGTTTTAAAAAATCTATAAGTGCCATAAAGTATTATAATAAATTGTATAAATCCAAAATGATAAAATATTAGCTATTTCTTAAGGTTTCAAGTCCTTCTCTAAGTATTTTTTGTAGTGGTTGCTTTGATGTACAAACATATTCACAAAGAGCAACATCCTCTTCTCCTAGTTCTAGGATACCTAATCCCTCCATTTTTTCAATATCATTTGCCATGATCGATCTAAATAAATGCTGTGGGTAAATATCCATTGGTAACACATCTTCATATTCACCAGTCATAACAAAGGCTCTCTTTTCACCATTAGTATTGGTATCAGCAACAAATTCCAAATCATTAAAAAATGCAGAAGGGAAGGTTTTTGATCTGGTAGGATGTGCTGTTTGCGGTACTAGCCAACCCAACATTTCATAATAATTACCCTCTTTTACAACTGTGATCTGGTCATCATAATAGCCAATTGCACCATTTCTTTCAATTTGACAACCGCTCAGTACATCTCCAGATATTATTCTGATACTACGTTGTTTACCTGATTGTTGAGTTTTATTGCCTTTTTCATCTCTAACCCAGATCATGGTATCTACAAAATCATCTCCTAAATCAGATAATAACTGATCAACACAAGCTCCCTGGTGAAGTTTAACATATCTAGGTTGATTTAATTCTGCACCTGTAATAGCTACAACTCTTTCCGAGTCAAATATTCCTTTTTCAAATAATTTTCCAATAAGAATAACTGCATGAACGTCCGTATGCCAAACTAATGAGCCTGGTAATACAGGATCAATATGATGCATTTGTACACCAACATTACCTGAAGGATGAGGTCCATCGAACCAATGGATTTTAACATTTTCGAGGTTAGCAGCCTGAATATATGCATTTGAAGGACCGGTTAAAGTTCTTGCAGATAATCCAAGATTAACATTGTTTGATGTAAGTCTAGTCAATACTTTAAGACCATTGTGGAAAGCTGATTCGTTACCAACTACTGCTAGATTAAGATCAGGAGCTAGAGGTGCTGAATCGAAAGTAGATACAAAAATTGACTTTGGTGTATCAGAAGGACTTGCAATCGTATCAAAAGGTCTTTGGCGAATGAACGGCCATGCACCGCTTGAAAGTAAAAATTGTACGATTTCTTCTCTTGTAGCATTCTCTATACTAGGAGAACTATGTTGATGGTACTGAATTTCACCTTGATCAGCCAAAATAACAAGTTCAATGATTTTTCTTTTTTCCCCTCTGTTGATCTCAATCAATTCGCCCGAAATTGGGGCAACAAAAATGACATCAGGATTTTTTTTATCGTAGAATAAAGGATCTCCAGCTTTAAGCTGTGCCCCTACTTCAGGGATAACTTTTGGAATTGGAGACATTCCTAAGATATCAGTTGGTTTGATGATATATCTACTCAATCTTACAGATTCAACATTATTGGAAGGTACTGCAGATCCGCTTAATTTGATATCATAACCTTTGTCCAGGCGATGGATAGGACCAGAAACATATTTCTTTTTAGCAGAGTCCTTACCTAAAATTGATTCTAAGCTGTTGGGCATAACAGAATAATCTGATGCTTCCACCCCGTTTTGTGTTGCTGCAACTTTTAACAAGCCCTCGCCCAAGGTTAGTAAGGCAAAAATAAACATCAATAAAAAAATGATAGCAATAATAAATCCCCAGGTCATGATAGTATATTTCTAAAATTGTTTAAAATATTCAAACTAAAATTAGCGCTATAATTATTACAATATGCGTTTACTAAAGTTTAATTAAAGAACAAAACTTTAACAGTTATGATTACTAGAACTAAAAGTGAGATCGCAAATATAAATCTTGTTTTAATTATATTGATATAGATTTTGAGAAAAATGTAACTAAAATTCAATTATTAGCAAAGTTTTAAAATCTTTCATAATTAAGACTTTATTTTAATAATTCAATTTTTGATTTTTTATGTTTTTGAATCAGCGCTTTATCGATAATAAGTTTACTGTTTTTGTCCACGATAATTTTTGATTTTTTTTCCATAATCAGGACTGAGCCTGGCTTAAATTCAAGAATAGAACCATTTTGTACAATCATTCTACTTTTCTTTTTCAACCTCATAGTTGCAGCATCTTCTATTGTAAAAATACTTGGATTGATAAAATCCCCTTTTTCAGTTTTTGTATGACGATTAACTGTCTCGCTTTTGTCAAGTCTAATTGTTTTTCCATTTGATATAATTAAGTCTTCTTTGCTGTCTGCACTAATGTTAGGCAAAACTATATTACCAGTCCACCTGAGATTGGAAATAATTGAATTTTGATTAAACTCAATTTTAACTTTTATAGAATTCATTCCCTCACCCTCTAAAAAACTAATTTTCAAACCATTCAAATAATATGGATTCAATTTTGAATTTTTCTGGTCATATCTTGGATAATTAAGTAAAGGTGGATTCGTAGACATTCCCAAAACATCTCCTGATTGGAAGGCTGGAGACCTGAAACAATCCGATTCTTTTTCAGCGTTGAAAACGCCAAAGCTATGGTAGAGGTTCTTAATTGATCCATCATGTAATTCTTGTGCAATAATCTGTTCTCCCTCGTTTTTAGCCGAATTATAATCTTCGTTGAAGTCTATTTTGCCATCTGAATTAAAATCATCTCTAAAAAAGATATAAGGATTGATACCTGAA
>JBILRD010000045.1:0-9652 GCA_044372845.1 Saprospira sp.
GGATTGGCCTGATCTATTTTGAATTGATACAGGTTATTACCCCAGGCATTTTTTTTAACGTTTAATTTTGAATAACTGTAATCAAAATTTCCATTAGCATTCAGTGGTTTTATACCATTACAGGATTCTGATAAAGCATTTATTATTTTTGATCTATTGCCAGAAACATCTTCAATATATACATAAACACCTTTGGGTGTATTTGTAATGGTATCATTGCCAATAATGTAATCTTTCCATACATGATTGTTATAAGGATCTTCAGAGCTGTGATTTTCAATCCACAAATGCTGTCCCCCTGAAAAAGGAATTTCAATTCTCATAAAATCTCCACTTTCCAGAAAATCATTCAGATTAAAAACATTTTGATCCTTTATATCCTCCGATCCTTTAATATCGTATTTGATTTCCGAAAAACCCATAAACCATCTTTCCCAGGCATTAAAACATCTGAAAATTGGAATGGTAGCTGTCGATCCCCATCCTATAGTTGGCCTGTAAAAAAAATTCCCGACCGTACCATTCGTTCCCCAAAGATGTGGTGCATTAAATAAGGTATGGGCTAACTCGTGAACAAAAACACCTGAGCCCCACATCATAGTGAAGCCCTCGGAAAATTTATAACCGTTATAATCTTCTAGAAAAATTCCACTTGGACTGGCAAAACCTCCACCGGAACCAACCCATCTATTCATACCTAAGGAAGGATGAATGGACCAGTTTGGGCTATACCTGTACATAAAAACGATATAGTCTACTTTTTTATCCGGCACTTGTTGGACAGAATTATCAAAATAATAATTTGGGCTGTTCTTACGCTTATCAAAGGAGCTCCAATCAAAGTTTGGATTTATACGCTTCATCTCTTCCAAAGCTTTTTTATTCATGTGAGACCAATCTCTACCGCCATCCGGATCGATTTCTATAACCGTTGGGATGCCTTCAGAATTTTTGAACAAATCAGCCATGAATCTAAATTCACCATTTGATTCTTTATAAAACAATTTAGAATCGTTAAAAAAAGTAGAGTCTTTATATAATTCAAAATCCTCTGCTTTATTGTACAACCATCTAGGAAATAATCCTGTATTTGTGTTGACATCATCCGGTAATTTACTGCCATTCAAAAAATTCCAACCTTCCAGTTTGTGATCAGAATTAGTAAAATTTGGATTAGAAACAGGATTATCCTTAAAAATGACTGGTACAATCAAAACCTTTAAATCCCCTTTTGGAGTAAAGACGCCCCCATTGGTTGAAAGTCTCTGTTGCGCATAAATTGGAGTCGTACTGTGAAAGATATTCAGTACCAAGAGAATCCAAAAAATCTTAAAATCCAAATTTTTTAAGTCCAGCATTCTTTACAAGTTTTTGAGAATAAAATCTGTCATTTTGGTATAAAGATGCAAACGAGTCAACCCGCCATAAATGCCATGGTTTTTATTGGGATAGAATAACTGTTCAAACTGAACGTTTTTTTCCATCAGCACTCTTGACATTTCTGCAGCATGTTGAAAATGAACGTTGTCATCTCCAAGTCCATGGACCAACAGATATTTACCCTTTATATCTCCTGCAAAATTGATAGGTGAGTTGTCTTCATAGCCTCTTAAATTCTCAGCAGGTGTTCTCATGTAACGTTCTGTGTAAATTGTATCATACCATTTCCAATTGGTTACAGGAGCAACAGCGATAGCCATTTTAAATACGTCATTACCTTTTGCCAAACATAATGAAGATAAATATCCGCCAAAACTCCATCCAAAGATTCCTATTCTGTTTTTATTAACATAAGGCAAAGAACCTAAATACCTGGCAGCGGCAATTTGATCTATTGCCTCATATTTTCCTAATTGCATGTAAGTTGCTTTTCGGAAAGCCTCGCCCCTGGGCTCCGTTCCACGGCCATCTACGGTGACAACTATATAGCCTTTTTGAGTTAACATTCGAAACCAGGTTCCATTGCCACTATCCCACTGATTAGTAGCAGTCGGTGAGCTGGGACCTCCATAAACATACATAAAGACCGGGTATTTCTTGGAAGCATCGAAATTTGGAGGAAGCATCATCCAACCATTCAATTCAATACCATCATCATTTTTAAAACTAAAATAATTTTGTTGCCCAAACTCATATTGATTTAGTAATTCAACCAATGCTGAATTATCTTCCAATACCCTTAGTTCAGATTTATCTTCCACTTTAATTAAGCTGTAAGTTGAAGGTCTGTAAATACTGGAATGTTCGTTAACGAAGTATTGAAAATTTGAGCTAAACTGGGCATTATTTTCACCTTCTTTGGAACTTAATTTTTCAATTTTGCCGGTTTCAATTTCAACACTATAAATCTCTCTGTTATAGGACTTTTCTTTGGCAGCCTGAAAAAATGCTTTTTTAGCTTTTGGGTCATAACCATAAAATTTGGTAATATCCCAATCTCCCTGAGTTAACTGTTTTATTTTTTCTCCGCATAAATTATGTAGGTAGATATGAGTAAATCCATCTTGATCGCTCAACCACAAAAATTTATCGGAATCTGTAAAAGTGATATAATCATTGATGTCAATAAAGTATTTATTCTCCTCTGAAAGCATTTTTTTTGTTTTGCCCTTCGAATCAGATTTTAGAATGATCAACTTGTTCTGATGTCTGTTTAACTTAAAGATACATAATTCTCCATCAGGTGCCCAAAAAATTCGAGGTACATATTGATCCTTCTCGACACCTAAATCGACTTTTGATGTTTTTTTACTTTTTAGATCATAAATATGAACTGAAACTATAGCATTCTCCTCTCCTGCTTTAGGGTATTTGAATTTTGACTCAATAGGATACAACCTATTGACAAAATAAGTCATTGTAAATTCTTTGACATTAGATTCGTCAAATCTCATAAAGGCAATTTTTGATCCATCAGGAGACCATGAAAATGCTTTTGTAAATGAAAATTCCTCTTCATATACCCAATCTGCCATACCGTTGATAATACGATTCATTTGACCATCTTTGGTAACTTGAATTTCATTGTTTTTCGATAAATCTTTTATGAAAATATTATTGTCACGTACAAAGGCTACTTTATCAGCATTGGAATTAAACTCTGGGGAACTTTGCTTACCCTGATCTGAAAGTTTTTTGGAAGATTTATCCTTTCTGTCAAATACAATAAAATCAGCTTTTGAAGAATATCGATAAATTTTCTCAGGATTTGTTTCTAAAAGCAATTTGGATTCGTTGGCACTAAATTCATAGCCACTAATAACAGTTTTGTTGGCCGAAAATATATCTGAAATTTTTTCACCGGATACTATGTCATATTCGAAAATATTATTTCCCTCCATCCTTGAAAAATTATTTCCGGCTTTCATAAAATTAAATCCCAAGGGGGATGAAGGATAAAATTTATATTCTTTCCAAATTTCTTCTAGAGATATTTGTTTATTTTGAGCATTGAGTAATCCAAAGCTAAAAATCAGGATTATTGAAAACAAAATATTTTTATTCATAATAATAATTTACAAGTTTGATTTATAAATTTGACAAAGTAAAACACGTTAAAAATACAAACACAAAAATAGTAATTTTATGAATCTATTATTCGGTTTTTATATCATTTAATGAACTCATGTTGAATAAAAAACTAATATTTATTTGCATTTTTTGTCTAAGTTTTACTTTCACATTAAGCTCGCAAAATATCACCTACGGAACGCTTGTAAATAGTTCCTCATCTGAAGAGGGTTATACCTTATTCTCTCCATTAGGTCATTTGAATAGTTACTTGATTGATAATTGCGGTAGGGTCGTAAACAGATGGAATAGTAATTATTTGCCTGCTCTGACATCGTATATTCACAGCGATGGCAGCTTATATAGAAGTTGTAGAATTAACAATCAAACTATGAATGTTTCAGGTATGGGTGGCAGAATAGAGCGTTGTGATTGGGATGGAAATTTAACATGGAGCTTTAATTATTTTGGACAGAATTATACTCCACATCATGATTTTTGCATTCTCCCCAATGGGAATATAGTTCTTATTGTTGCAAATAAAAAAACAAGAACAGAAGCTATCAATTCAGGCAGGGACAGTATTATATTTAATTCTGGATTCAATCAGCTTTTAACGGAGTATTTGGTTGAACTGGAACCACTAGGAACAGATAGCGCCAGAATAGTATGGGAATGGCATGTATGGGATCATCTCGTACAGGATTTTGATTCAACAAAATTAAACTATGGGATACCATCTCAACATCCTGAATTGGTTCATATCAACTTCACAGACCATCCAGATGTAACAGATTGGTTGCACATGAATTCTGTAAGATATAATGAAAATTTAGATCAGTTAATTGTCAGTAACAGACATGTTAACGAGGTATGGATAATTGATCATAGCACCACAACAAATGAGGCGGCATCACATCAAGGAGGAAGGTATGGCAAAGGGGGTGATTTGCTTTTCAGGTGGGGTAATCCAGAATCTACAGGAAATGGCAATCCTACAGATCAATTGTTTGAAGCTCAACACAATGCTTCCTGGATTGGTAATAATCAATTTTCAGTTTACAATAATTTCCCATCCAGAGGATATTCCTCCTTTGAGATCGTTGAACTATTAAGAGACAGTTCAGGAAATTATTTGATGAACAATAATAATTTTTTACCAAATCAACAGGAATTTACTTTGAACCTTGGTCAAAATTTATCATCAGGCAGATTATCAAGTGCTCAAAAATTGGGTAATGGAAATATTTTAGTTTGTAGTGGTGTCCAGGGAATATTTTCAGAATTCGATACTTCGAATACTCTGCTGTGGCAGTACAAAAGTCCTGTTTCTCCAAATGGAATTGCTACCCAAGGTACTACAAACAACTCTTCTTTATTCAGCATTTTTAATTGTACAAAGTACTCTGAAAATTACTCAGGTTTTACAGGCATAGATCTTACACCCCAGTCTCCTATTGAAATTGATTATGATTTAACTAATTGTAATTTGAACAATTCAACCAGATACTTGGAAAAATATTTTGTAAACGTATACCCCAATCCATTTATCGACGAGATAATTGTAGATAGTAATTTTAAAATTTTAAAAATCGAGATTTTTGATCTTTTCGGAAATAAGCTATTGGAGGAACAAAACAACAATAAAATAAATACTGATTTATTGTCAAAAGGATTTTACTTTATTAAAATCAACAATAATAGAATATTTAAAATCCTAAAGATGTAGAGAAAAATAGAATATTTGTTCTGGGTATTTAATCAAAAAAAATAAAAAATATTTTTTAACTTTGACCTGATTTTTCATTAAAGTACAAAACCAATTAACCCAAAACCTATGAATTTAAAATTAAAATTTACTAGTTTATTTTCGACTTTTGTTTTTCTCCTATTCATTAGTCAAAATGCTCATTCTCAAGCCATTAATGAAGGTTTTACAAATGTTGCCACACTTTTTACCACTGGAGGCTGGGCACAACAAAATTTGAGCACCCCAATTGGAACAAATCCAAATTGGGTTCAGGGGAATGTTACAGTCAATGTAGCTAATTCAAGTCCTGATTCGTCCTATATTGCTGCCAATTTCAACAGTGTAGCGGGAGCTGCTACCATAAGTAATTGGTTGTTTACACCGACTCGAACATTTAATAATGGTGATATCATTTCATTTTACACTTATTCCGAAGGAACCTATGCAGATAATCTTCAGGTAAGATTCAGTGCAAATGGTGCCAGTGTTAATGTAGGTACAACCAATACATCTGTTGGGGATTTTTCAACTCTTTTATTAGAAATAAATCCAACGTTGATTGCTGCAAATTATCCTTCTGTATGGACTCAATACAGTTTGACTATAAGTGGTCTTGCAGGTCCTACGACAGGAAGAATTGCCTTTAGATACTTTGTAACCAATGGTGGACCTACTGGTGCCAATTCAAATTATATTGGTATCGATGATTATATTTATACACCTAATGGTGCAGGTGCTCCAGAGGTTAGCATCACTAAGGTAACTCCGGGAGAGTACACATTAGTTCCGCAATCACAATTGCCAGCTTCTTTACCTATGAGTGCTACTATTGCTAATGGAGGAACAGGAACTGCCAACACAGTATCAGTTAATACTCGAGTTTTTAAGTTGCCAAATGTTGCTACCCCAGTTTACAACCAAACAGCTACTGCCAACAATTTGGCTGCAGGAGCTAGTACGACTTTAAATTTACCATCATTTACGCCTGTTGCACCAACAACCGGTGATTATATTTTCGTTAGTGTAATCAATGGAAATACAGGATCTGTTGCAAATGACACTTTCAGATATGGTCTTTCTGTTACTCCAAATTGGTATGCACGTGATAACGGTACTGCAGTACAAGGAATTGGTGCAGGTGCCACAGCGGTAGCTATTATCGGAAATGTTTTTGATGTCACTGCCAATACTACTCTTGACTCTGTCTTATTCTTCTGTTATCCTGGCGCTTTGGGCTTGAACGATACCGTACAAATTCGTATTGCTTCTACTGTGGCTGGCGTTCCTAGCAACACTGGCTATATTGGTCAATCTGCTATTTATCGTTTTAGTGTAGCAGATACATCTGGTGCCGTTAAAACACTACCTGTAACTAATCTTACTGGTGGTGCGCTAACTCTTACTCCAGGCAGATACTTTATTGGAATTGAAGAATCCTTTACTGGAGACAACTACGGATTGCAGTGTTCTGCGAATATTTTCACTCAAAATACGGTCTATGCCAATATAAATAACGGAACCTATTCTCCATTAAATACTCTATTGGCTGGTTTTAACTTCACACCTATCGTGAGAGGTTTCTTCAGAACAGCTTGTACAGTTACATCTACTTCAAGTTCAACCAATGCAACATGTACAGCATCTAATGGTACTGCAACTGTAACTCCGGCTGGAGGAACAGCTCCTTATACTTATTCATGGAGCAATGGAAGAACAACACAAAACAATACAGGTCTATCTGCTGGAAATTATTCAGTAACAGCAACAGATGCTTCAGGTTGTTCTGCAACCGCAACAGTAACTGTTGGTTCAACTTCTACTGCAATTACAACAAATACTCCTACAACAACGAACTCTTCTTGTGGTGGTGCTACAGGTTCTGCTTCTGTTACTCCTTCAAACGGTACAGCTCCTTATGTTTACAACTGGAGCAATGGTGGCAACACTCAAACAATCTCTAATGTTGCTGCTGGTACATATGCTGTTTCAATTACAGATGCTAATGGTTGTGCTGGATCAGTTTCTAACATCGTTGTTAGCAATCCTAACGCTCCTACTGCAAATATCAGTGCAGCTCAAAATGTACTTTGTAATGGTGGTACATCTGGTTCTGCAACTGCTGCAGGAAACGGTGGTACTGCTCCTTATACTTACTCTTGGTCTAATGGTGCTAACGCTGCAACAGCCAATGCGCTTGCTGCAGGTACTTATACAGTGACCGTTATTGACGCAGCTTCTTGTAGAGGTATCGCTTCTGTAACTATTACTCAACCAACTGCTTTAAACGTTGCTGCTAACTCTGCTGCTACTGCTAATGTCGCTTGTTTCGGTGGCAATAACGGTCAAGCTGCCGTTACTGCTTCTGGCGGTACTGCTCCTTACTCTTATACTTGGTCTAATGCTGCTAACACTGCTGCTATCTCTGGTTTAACTGCTGGTGTTTACACTGTAACTGTTATTGATGCCAACAACTGTAATGGTACTGTAGGTGTAACTATCACTCAACCAACAACTGCTGTTACTGGTACTGCTACTTCTACCAACATTAGTTGTAACGGTGCTAATAATGGTGCTTTAAGCGTTAGTTTATTTGGCGGAACTGCTCCTTTTTCCTATGCTTGGTCCAATGGAGCTTCAATAAGTAACCCATCAAATCTAGCTGCAGGTACATATATTGTAACTGTAACAGACGCAAACGGTTGTACATTTATCTCCAATCCTGCAGTAGTTAACGAACCATCTGCTATTACAGCTTCTGTAGCTGCGACAAACGCTTCAGCAGCTGGTGCTTCTGACGGATCTGTAGCAAGTACAGTTAATGGTGGCACTGCTCCATATACTTACACTTGGTCTAACGGTGCTAACACTCCTAACATTAGTGCTGTAGCTGCAGGTACATATACTGTTACAATTACAGATGCTAATGGTTGTACAAATGTTCAATCAGCTACAGTTTCAAGCCCTACAGCTTTGGATTTAAACAATGCTAATATCAACATCAGCATGTTCCCTAATCCAGCTCAAAACAGCTCTGTATTAACTGTTTCTCTTTTGACAAGCAGCGATGTGAACATTCAGATCAGCAATGTTGTTGGACAGGTAGTAACTACTATCAACGATGCTAATGTTATCAATGGTCAGTACACTATCAATACTAGCGAATTTGCTGCTGGTGTTTATATGGTAAGAGTAAGCGCAGGTAAAGAATCTGCTACTTACAGATTGACTAAAAAATAAGATTACAAAAATTCATGTAATCAAAACAATAAAGCCCTTATTTAGAGGGCTTTATTGTTTTTAAGTCTTTAATTAGCATTCTTAGTTCCATCAATTATAGTTAAGTTCTATTGCCATATAGAATATTTCAATTTTGTATTTCGAACAAGTATTCTAATTTTGCGTTATGTAACTCGATTTATTCACAATATTATTAATTTAAATATCATCTTTTTATGAACCGTTTAATGACAGTAGGGCAAAGCTTCCCTCATTTTGACAAAAAAGCTGTATTCTCTATTGAAAAAGGTAAAGAGTTTGGTAACCTTACCAACAACTTTGCCAATAGTGAAGAGCGTTGGACAGTGATGTTTTGGTGGCCTAAAGATTTTACTTTTGTTTGTCCTACAGAGATTGCTGAATTTAATTCTGCATATGACGAATTCAGAGATAGAAACACTACTTTAATTGGAGCTTCAACTGATTCTGAATTTGTTCACGCTGCATGGAGAAGAGACCATGAAGACTTACGTGGCTTGAAATTTCCTATGCTTGCTGATACTTCTAAATCTCTTGCAGAAGACCTGGGCATTCTAAATGAAGGTGAAAAAATCGCTTACAGAGCTACATTCATCGTCGATCCTCAGAATGTAATTCGTTGGGTAAGTGTTTATGATTTAAGTGTAGGTAGAAATGTTGAAGAAGTTATCAGAGTGTTGGATGCTCTTCAAACAGATGAACTTTGTCCTTGTAATTGGAAAAAAGGTGAGGAAACACTTCATGTCTAAATAATTAAAGACCTTTTGATATCTTTCAAAAGGTCTTTTTTAAAACTTACAGATTATGTTGAACGAAACTTTAAATGATTTATTGGTTGACTTGGCTCTAAGTGCAGATTATACTAATCAGAGTTTGAATACTCTAATTGAGGGAAATTCTAAATATCTAAGAGATTTAAGAATGAACTTCAAAGGTTTTTTAAAATCGAAAGACCTTAGTGAAAAAGAAGTTTATCTAATGTCAGTTGCAATTGCCAATAATAACGGAAATACCACCTTAGAAAAACAATTTTCAATTAAAGCTATTGAATCAGGAGCCAATGCAGACGAAGTAGCTGATGCCATTGCATGTGCTTCCCTATTGAGCACAAATAACGTTTTGTATCGCTTTAGACAT
>JBILRD010000332.1:0-3305 GCA_044372845.1 Saprospira sp.
AAAGTAAATTTCTTAATGCCTTATAATCAAATACTTACAAACCAAAGCAATTATAGATTTCACACAGGTAAAAATGATAAATTATTTTTTGGTTTATATCCTTGCGAATATAAATAATTAACTTCAGAAAATGACAAACCAAATCGGTAAATATGTTAAAAAAAATAGGAATTTATTTCAAAGTAAAATTGTCATTTAAAAAATCATTTTGGTAAAAAAATAAATTCTGACAGATTATTATCTAATACAAGAACGCAAAGCTCATTCGATTTGTGATTGTACAATTCCCTAAAGTTAGAAACTTTATCATGTAATATTACCATCTTGGCAAATAGTTCCTCAAGTGTAGTTACTGAAAAAACTAATTGATTCTGTTCAAATACAGGTATTCCAATTGAAATGTTTTTGTTACTATCATTTACCAGTAAAATTGGGTAATTTGAGATGCCTTCATCTATCACTATTTCTAAAGCTTCATTTAATTTGCTAGAATAACTAGAAATTATTTCAATTATTTTTTGTCTCATATAATTTTTAATATGTTTTTAAAAAATCATTTTCAATTTCGAACCATTGTGTGTAAATGTAAAATTATATTTTTTTTGACTTATGATAAAGTGTTAAAATTTATAAATGTAAATTTGTAACTTAATTTCAATACAATGAAACCACAACTAGTACAAGGTACCAGAGATTTTTCTCCATCTGAAGTTTTTAAAAGACAGTATATTTTTGATACTCTTAGGAATATTTTCATTAGATATGGTTTTCAACCTCTTGAAACTCCTGCCATGGAGAGACTGGAAACATTAACCGGAAAATATGGTGACGAAGGAGACCAGTTGCTATTTAAAATCCTTAACAACGGTGAATATCTTAAATCATCCGATACAGAGCTTTTAAAATCTTATTTGGAAATCGAAAATAACATCGAAGATTCCAATCAACAAACCGTTAGTAAGCAAAAGGAAAGAATTGCTCAAAATTACGCTACGAGTATCAGTAAAAGAGCATTAAGGTATGATTTGACAGTGCCTTTTGCTAGATATGTTGTTATGAATAGAAACGACATTGTATTTCCTTTTAAAAGATACCAAATTCAACCGGTTTGGAGGGGAGATAGTCCCCAAAAAGGAAGATATAGAGAGTTCTATCAATGCGATATTGATGTTATTGGTTCAGATTCTTTATTATATGAAGCGGAATTGTTACAAATATATGATCAGGCTTTCAATGCTTTAGATTTAAAAGTTCAGATTAGAATTAACAATAGAAAAATCCTCGAGGGCATTGCTTTTGAAATTGGACTTTTGGATAAATTTACTGAAATAACTGTTGCCATTGATAAATTCGATAAAATCGGTTGGGATGGTGTTAAAAAAGAACTTTTGGAGATTGGATTGAATGATGAAAATTTTGAAAAACTGAAAAAACTAATTAGTTGCAAAACTGTCAACGAAATCAAAGCTAATTTTTCAGAACAAAACAGTATTGGGCATAAAGGAGTTGAAGAGATAGATAATGTTTTGAAATATTTAAAAACATACTCTTTCAACAATGAATTGGCAATTGATTTAACCTTAGCCAGAGGTCTTAGCTATTATACTGGTTTTATTGTCGAAGTAGTTATCAATACTAAATCGAGCGGTCAAGAATCAGTCAAAATGGGTAGCGTAGGTGGCGGGGGCAGATATGATAACTTAACTGGTGTTTTTGGATGGGAAGGCAATTCAGGAGTTGGTATCTCTTTTGGTGCAGACCGAATATATGATGTCATGCTACAACTGAATAAATTTGAGCAGGTGGAAGAAAATAGCACTCAACTTTTCTTTATGGCTTTTGATGAGGGTGCGCATTTATACGCTTTTGAACTTGCTCAAAAATGCAGAAAGGCTGGAATAAACACAGAAATTTATCCTGAAGCTGCAAAATTTCAAAAACAAATGAAATATGCTGATCGCAAGAATTATCCATATGTCGCAATTATTGGCGAAGAAGAAATGAATAGCGGACAATTAAGTTTAAAAAATATGCAGACAGGAGAACAGCTCAAAATGAACTTTGAGGACCTACTCAATTTTTTTATTAAATAGGGGGGATAATCCCCCTATTCCTAGTTCTTCTTGAAAGGATTCGGAATGTTTTTTAATTTATCTTTAAGTAATTTTTCCTTTGCAGCTTTAGCTGCTGATTCTATACTGTCCCTTATCCGTTTGGCTTGTTCGTTATCTTTAGCAAGTTTTATCAATCGATCCGCTTCTGCTCTTGCTTTTGCTTCTAGTTCTGCTGCTAATTTTTCAGCTTCTGCCCTGGCACGATCTTCAGCTTCTTTTCTCAATTTTTCAGCTTCAGCTTTGGCCCGTGCTTCAGCTTCTTCTTTAATTTTGTTAACCTCATCTTTGATACTTTCTTTGACTTGATCACCAAGAGATTGACCACTCTTACCCTCAGCTCCTAAAACTTTTGGAGTGAATGTTGGTTTTTTAATCGTACCTAAGACATCGACGCCAACATTTATAAATTCAGCTTCTTCGATTTTAATTCCCAACTTAGAAGCTTGGCCTGAGATCAGTTTCATTCCTTCAGAAGTAGCTTGACCAATTCCAGCTTTATCGAGCAGTGTTCTTGGAATTCTCATTTTCAAATTGTACTTAATATTTTGATCAAGACCATGTTCTCCTCCAAAAGTCATATCAATTCCGCTGTGTTTAAAGGCAAAAGGTTTTAGTATGAGTTTACCATTTTGAATGCTGAAAAAATTCTTTGTATTGTTGAATGCCAAAGCTTCTAACTCTTTAATTTTCAATTTTTCACTAAGCCCTTTAATTGGTGCGAAAGCTTTTAAAGTAGCATTATAAGTTTCCAACAAACCATCAGCACTAATAGAAGATAGCTTTGGATATAAATTTTTCCCAAGAATACCATTCATCTTGAACTGAGAGTTGAACTTACCAAAAACGGATTTTAGAACAGGCGCAAAATAAGAGACTAAAGGTACATTTTTTGTAAATTCTTGAAAATCAATATTCCTAACATCATATCCAAATTTAAACGTAGGTTCCTTTGTGTTTTTGCTGTTATATTCTCCATTCAAAGCCAGATTTCCACCAAAAGCATTGAAAGTCAAACTGATAATTTCTGCCTTTTGATCTCTAACTCTTAAATCTGCTTTTACATTTTTTAATTGATATGCCTCATAGATCAGCGTACCCATAGCTGCTGTCACATGAAAATTAATATTTGCAGGCACCTGTATTGGTTCGTATTCACTCTTGACTGTTTCAGGATTTGCCGGGGCTGGTTGA
>JBILRD010000333.1:0-3301 GCA_044372845.1 Saprospira sp.
TTAATCTGTGTTTTAACTTTTAATGTTAACGCACAAGATAATAATCGTTGGCAAATGGCCTGTAAATACCAGATGGATGTGGAGCTGAATACTTCCAATCATCAAATGAAGGGTATTCAAAAAATTATCTTGTACAACAACTCACCTGATGAATTGAACAAGGTGTTTTATCATTTATATTTCAATGCTTTTCAGCCCGGTTCTCAAATGGATAAAAGATCTCTTACTATTTCTGACCCTGATCCAAGAGTAGGAGATAGAATTTCGAAATTAAAATCCGAAGAAACAGGATGGTATAAAATAAAAACCTTGCAGCATAATGGATCAGATGTAAAGTTCGTAATTGAAGAAACAATTCTCGAGGTTACATTGAATAAACCAATAAAAGCTGGGTCAGTTGATACTTTTTATATGGAATTTGAAAGTCAGGTTCCTATTCAAATCAGACGTTCAGGAAGAAACAGTCAGGAAGGTATAGATTATTCGATGGCTCAATGGTATCCAAAAATGTGCAACTATGACTATCAGGGCTGGCATGCCAATCCTTATATAGCAAGAGAATTTTATGGAATATGGGGAGACTTTGATGTCAAAATTACTTTGCCTAAGAAATATATCGTAGGAGCAACAGGATATCTTCAGAATAAAAATGAAATAGGATATGGCTACCAAGATGAGGGAGTAACACTTGATCATAGTAATAAAGAAAAATTGACCTGGCATTTCTTTGCTCCCAATGTTCATGATTTCTTTTGGGGTGCCGATCCTGATTATGTTCACGATGTAGTCAAACTGGACGATACGACAGACTTACATTTTCTTTATCAGGAAGAGGAGGGATTTACAGAGTTCTGGAAAAAATCTCAATCTGAAATGATAGAAGCATTTAATATTATTGAAAAGAAATATGGTGATTATCCCTATCGGCAGTACTCCTTTGTACAAGGTGGAGACGGAGGAATGGAATACCCAATGGGAACTTTAATCACAGGAAGAAGGTCTTATGGCAGTCTGGTAGGAGTGATGCTTCATGAATTGATGCATACCTGGTATCAAATGATCTTGGCCACCAACGAAGCATTATATGCCTGGATGGATGAAGGTTTTACAAGTTTTTCCTCAGCAGTTGTTCAGGAAGAGCTTTCCAAAAATAAAGGAAAATCTACTGATGAAACAAATACTCATAAAGGATCTTACCTAGGATATTTTACAACTTCCAAAGCAGGAATTGAAGAGCCTTTAAGCGTCCATGCTGATCACTACATGACAAACTCCGCCTATGGATCTGGTGCTTATAATAAAGGAGCTGTATTTCTTAAACAACTTGAGTATATCATTGGGAAAGAAGCCTTTGACAAGGGCATGTTGGAATATTACAATACCTGGAAATTTAAGCATCCTAATACCAATGATTTTGTCAGAGTAATGGAAAAAGTTTCAGGATTGGAATTAGATTGGTATAAAGAGTATTGGGTAAATACTATTCATACTATTGATTATGGTATCTCAACTGTTATTGAAGATAACAATGGAGTTAGAGTAAGTTTGACGAGAGATGAAAATGATGATGAAAGGGGTGTAACTGGAAGAATGCCTATGCCTTTGGATCTTATCGTAGAATACAAAGAGGGTAAAGAGTTGAGAAAATTTTATTTCTATATTCCTCTTGATTTGATGAGAGGAGAAAAGAAATTAGAAACGGAAAGATTTGACAATTTAACGCTTTGTAAAGACTGGTGGTGGACTTACACAGGTTACGAATTTTATATCCCGCTTAAACTTAACAATATCGAAAAAATTACCATCGATCCATCCGGTAGAATGGCAGATATTGATCCGGCTGATAATGTTTGGATTAGGAAATAGAAACATAGGGGCTCAAATGAGTCCCTTTTTTATTGCATATTCCGCTGGAAATCTTACTGATTTTATTCGGATGCTTTTATAATAACTTTTCTTATCTGGATAATTGTCAGCCATTACGTTAAAAATCCAACGTGATGGTCTCGTATTAGCTTCCATGATTACTAATCCTTTATCTTTTGTCATCAAGAAGTCTAACCCAATTTCAGCAAAACTACCAAATTGATCTTGCAACTTTTTACAACAGTCAATACTTATAGTTTGGAGTTGTTTTTTAAATTCAATTAGACTCACATTGAAATGCTGGACAAGATGAGGTTCCAATTTGTCGATTTCCAATGCTGTACCACCAGCCATTAAATTGGATACATTAGAGAATTGCTGACCTGTTCTGACTCCCATTCCAGTAATGTTGTAATTATCGTCTCCATCATTCTGAACCAAAACTCTAATGTCATAAGGCTTTTGGTCAAGTGGTACAATCTGAGCTTTTGGTTGGATGAAATAGGAACTTAAGTCAAATTGATTAGCGATAATCGTAGAAAAATTATTTGAATCTTCGAAATTTGCTACTAGTTCGTTTAAGTGATTTTTCAGGATTATTCCATTTTCCTGTTTTTTTAGCACATAAATTCCCAATCCGCCACTTCCTTTTATTGGTTTTAGGTAGTATTCCTGATGGAGAGCTAAATCAGAAAATAACAATTTTAAGTCCTTGAAATATTCAAGTGTAGGAATATTTGCCTTTTTTAAAAAATCATGGAAAGCAGTTTTGTTATCTAATAAAAAACCTAGTTCTACAGGATTTAAGACTTTAAAATTATTTTCCTTTAATATATTTCGAAAATTATTTATTTCAATCTTTTCATTTTCATTACTGCTAAATGTTCTGTCGTAGATGAGATAGGGGATAGGTTTTGTAGCTTTTATCCAGGTTTTGTCAATAAATGTCCATCCATCTATTGAATGGAGTTCTGAAAAATTATGAACTGGTGAAAAGAAAAAAAAATCTAACTCGAGATCCATACTCGAGTTAACTATATCCTCAAAAAAAAATCTTTGTTTGCCGAATGGCGGCCATTCTATTTGTTCTAAAGCCGCTATGCCGAGTATTGTTTTCATATAAATAATAAAAGGCTGCCTTGTTTGACAGCCTTTAGTTACAGTTTATTCTTTCTTTTTCGACTTAGTTTTTTCTGGTAAAACAATATTGATTACCATATTTTCTTTTTCATCAAGACTGGCACCAAGCGTTGTACCCTCAGATAGTTGAGATTGGTTGTTGAGAATAAATTCAGCCAAAGGATCTTCAAGATATTTTTGAATAGCACGATTCAATGGTCTTGCTCCAAACTGTGGATCGTAACCTTTATCCGCCAGGAATTTTTTGGCTTTATCATCTAATACCAGATTATAACCAAGTTCTTTTACTCTTTTG
>JBILRD010000334.1:0-3299 GCA_044372845.1 Saprospira sp.
ACTTGGTCTGCCAGAAAAACCACTGTTCACAAACATCTTGAAGAAATTGTTGAACTGCAAAAGATGTATAAAATTTTACATAACGATACTGCATATGCTAACAGTTTCGATGACATGTTAAAGACTTTTCTTAGTGATAGTTTCACAATCCTTAAAATTGAAGGTGACCCCTATGACACGCTGAAAAAAGCTGACACCGTAAGAGTTAAATTCCCAGCCAGAGACTCTTTGGGTTCTTTCTTAGTTTCAAAAGGTTTCATAAAATCATCAGAATACAAAGACTTATTTAACAAAGCTCAAATAGCAATGAAAAATAAAGATAACAATGATGATGTGAAAAATTATATTAGTTTCATAGAAACCAAAATAAATGATTATTTCAAATTTGTCAGATTAGTTCCATTCTCTGGAAATAAAGAACCAAAACAATTCGAAATGAAATCTTCTACAATTGCTTTAGAAGGTAGTAGACTAGCAGGTAATTTTGCAGCACCAACATTTGAGGTCTCAACAACAGTAGGTGATTACATGCCAGAATACGCTACTGATGAATTTAGTATGTATAATCCAGAATTTATACCTACTGACATTGTAAAAATTGGTGATTTAAACAAAGTAACTACAGCTGGTAATTGGTAAATCTTATTGATTCTTTCGTCAATGTTGAATTAAACAACGTTGAATCAAAAAATAAAAACCTATTCATACTTCTAAGCATGGATAGGTTTTCTTTTATGATACAAGATCATGATAAAAAATTGTTGTTACTCAAATCCTATCAAGTCAATTTGAGGTCTAAAGTACTTGATCAACTTTTAGAAATTCTGGACAATAATATAATAATCGACTGTGAACTAAATCATACAACAATAGCTTTTTATAGTGATCATTACTGCATATCAAACATCCAAAATTTTAAAAAAAATAATAATAGAGGAATAATAAGCAGGGAATCCTACTTATTAAAAAATCACCAGGCTTATAATGAGCCACTTACACCCAGTAAAATCATTAGTTATGCAATCGATCAAAATTTAGAAATTTGTTTCGATACCATCTTTAAGCATTATTCAATAAAACCACAGTCTTTCTTTCTATTAAATCAATATTTGTCTGTCCCTAACGCAGACAGTTCAATTGTTTTCATAAATTTTACTGATTGCTCTTTTCAGATAACTATTTTGAATGCGGGTGAAATAATGCTTCACAAAAACATAAAGTATAATTCTGTTTATGATTCCCTATATTTTATTGTCAGAGAGATACAAGTATTAGGATTAAATACAAATAATCAGAAAATTTACCTTTCAGGTTTTTTAACCAAAGATTCTGAAATATATCATATCCTATACTCCTACTTCAGAGAAATCAAATTTTTATATTTTGATGAATTATCTAATATAAATGGGCTTTCTGATGAATTTAATCAGCATTTTTACTACGATCTATTTTCAATGTCATCATGCGAATTATAAGTGGAAAACTAAAGGGCAGACGTTTTGAAATGCCCAAAGAGGCTCATAAAACACGACCAACCACAGATATCTCAAGAGAGAGTCTGTTTAATATTTTAGAAAATAAAATAGATTTGGACGATATCGTCGTTTTGGATTTATTTGCAGGATCAGGAGGAATTGGTTATGAATTCATATCAAGGGGTGCTTCCAAAGTATATTTCGTTGAAAAATTTCATACTTGCTCTTTTTTCATTGAAAAAACGCTGAAAGAACTTAATATAGAAGCATTTGGAACTGTAAAAAAAACTGATGTCTTTCAGTTCATTAAACAATCTGAGAAAAATTATTTTGATGTTATTTTTGCTGATCCTCCCTATGACCTAAAAACTCTTTCTAAAATTCCATCAATAATCATTGAAAATAATATTCTAAAAAAAGATTCATTATTAATCATTGAACACGACGAAAGAAATAATTTCGAAAAACATCCTAACTTTGTTGAATCAAGAAAATATGGTCAATCCCAATTTAGTTTCTTCAAAGCTTAAACTACTGTAACGATGTCATTTTTAATAAATTTAAAAAAAGATTGGTGGAAATATTTAGCTGTTACCTTAGTCTTTTACTCCTTAGTGATTGGCATGTTGATTCCTCTAAGAAATGGCATTGTTTCTGAAAAATCTGCTTTAACTTTAAAAGTAGGCCAGAATAATACAATAGATGTTGATTTTTACAATTCAGAATATAGTAATGAAAAAGCTACCGATATTATTGCAAGAATTAGAATTGATAGTAATAAAGCCATTTGTTCCAAAGAGATTAAAATTTTAGATTCTAAAAAACTAAATATTAGCTTTGATATTCCAAATTTAGATTCTAAAAAACTTAATTCACCATTTCCCTTTTTAGAAATTAGGAGTCCTAAAAATGACTATGTATTTGCCTCTATCTATTTAATAGAAGATACTCTCTCCTCCTCAAATACCAAAAATGAATATTGTAATGCTACTTATTTAGCTCCTAATAGTAATTTTAAATTTCCATTTTTAAATATCCTGGAGGAAACCATAAGAAATCTTTTATATCACGTTCCCATGTGGTTTGGGATGATGACATTATTGCTTGTTTCTATGGTTTACAGTGTTATGCAACTAAGAAGTCAATCAACTAGACATACCATCAATTCTAATAGTTCAGCTGCTTTCTATAATTATGACAACAAAGCAAAAGCCTTTGCAGGTATAGGTGTTCTATATGGCATTTTAGGTGTTACAACAGGGGCGATTTGGGCAAAACATACCTGGGGTGAATATTGGAGCTGGGACGTCAAACAAAATACATCTGCAATTGCATTACTAATATATATTGCTTATTTCATTCTAAGAAGTTCTTTTGACGATGCAGATAAAAAAGCCAGAATTTCTTCAGTTTATAATATTTTTGCATTTGCCAATTTAATTCCTTTGCTATATATAATACCAAGAATGGTTGATAGCCTACATCCTGGTGCTGAGGGAAATCCTGCATTTAGCAGCTATGATTTAGATAGTAATATGAGGCTGTTATTTTATCCTTCTGTCATAGGATGGATACTATTTGGAGTATGGATGGCACAAATCTGGATCCGACTAGATAGTATATGGCTAAAAAATATTGAAAAAAATTAACTTTTTGTATAACGTACAATATCCAAATTTATATCAACTATCGATTATAAAAATTCACGTTAACAAAATTATAGTTTTAAAGATTTGTTTTTTCTTTTTAAAAAGTTCAACTTTACAAAAAAATAAAAGATGCTTAACTTTAAGAAAATTTTGACATTACTTCTATTGGTTCTAT
>JBILRD010000335.1:0-3289 GCA_044372845.1 Saprospira sp.
ACTATGGTAAGCGAGACAACTAGTAAAAGCATCAGCACATCCATGATTCTATCCGTCACAATCGTGCCTATAAGCTTATCAAGTGGTAGCTTTTCATATCTGCTCAAAGTGGCAGGACGAGCAATCTCACCAGCTCTTGGAATGGCTAAATTGACAAAATAACCAATCATAGTTGTAAAAAAAGCATTGTACCATTTTGGATTATATTTTCCTCCGTCCAACTGTCTTATGAGCAGTATCCATCTGAAAGATCGACTAAGGTTACTGATCATAAAGGCAATACATACCATTAACAACCAAAATATATTTGTCGAAGCAAAATCACTCATTAGTTTAGATAACAAACTAGCGTGCTCGCATTTTCCCTCACAGTCATATTCCAGCTTGAAAGCACACTCCTTTTGGTAGGATGCTTCCTGGTTTTGATAGACAAAGTATAAAATGCCAATTCCTACTCCGAGAAAGAGTAGGAATTTTAGCATATTGGATATTAGATTTTTATTATTCACAAGAATTATAATTTAGAATTTATAATCTTGTTTTCTCCATCGACAATCAAAGTAATAGGTTTGTATTGTTTGGCTTCCTCATAATCCATGAAGGCATAAGAGATAATGATAATAATATCGCCAACATGTACTTTTCTGGCAGCAGCACCATTTAGGCAAATGACACCAGAATTTCTTTCCCCCCTTATAACATAGGTTTCAAAACGTTCCCCATTATTATTATTAACTATTTGAACTCTTTCCCCTTCCAAAATATTGGCTGTTTCCATCAAGGATTCATCAATAGTGATACTGCCCATATAATTCAAATCGGCCTGAGTAACGGTGGCCCTATGAATCTTTGATTTAAACATTTGAACTTGCATAAAAAATATAAGTTTGGTATGATTTCAATTTATTTCTATTAAATAGACTATTGATATTTTTCAGATACTCCTGAGTTTGTATAAAGAGGTACCCAGCCAGATTGGTCAATAAAAATTCTGATAGTTTTTACAAATGGATCGACTTCCCCGGCATCAAACCAATGTTTTGTATTGGCTGGTACAGAAATAAGATCGCCGGCTTGAAGTAGTACGTTAAAAATGGGAGTTTTTCCATCTTCAAGATTGAACCAAAAAAAGCCTTGACCATCAACAAAAAACCTGACCTCGTCTTCTGTATGTGTGTGTTCAGCTAAAAATTTTGCTCTAACAGCTTCATAATTAGGAGTGCTGGAGTTAATATTGATAACATCAGCTACCAAGTAGCCATTAGAGTTCATGTATGGTTTTAAAACATGTTCATAGGCTTTAAGAATTGTTTCCTGATCTGCGTCGTCTGAAAATTCAACAGCAGCCTCCCATTGATCGAAATAAATTCCAAGATCACTGAGAAAATTACGTATAGATTTAGAATCTGAAATGCTGATATTGTTATCCGGAATATTTAAAATTGCCATATTATCTTATTTTAATCTTTAATAATTTCCAGCATAGTTCTAAAAGCTACAAATTTGCCTTCGTAGCGATCGGCATGTGCTTTTTGTAATGCAGGGGCGAAAGTAGAACTGTATTTCTGCATAGCTGACATATCCTCGCAAATGTATTGAAAAGAATAAGTGATACCATCAGTTTCGTCCTGCAATAGAACTCTTGCAATTCTATTCGATAAGAAGATTCCGGTTTCCATTACTTCCGGGATATGGATTTCAGTCATCCAGTTTAACCAATCCTCGTGAACGTCCAGATCTATTTTAACCGTAACATTATATTGTATCATTATTATTTATTTTGAAAAACTATCTAATTCCATTTCATGTTTTTCCCAATCTGCCATGGTTTTATTGAGTTCCTTTTTATTTTGCTCGTACTTTTCAATAGCTGATTGGTAATCTTTAGTTCCAAATTTATCAGCATCGCCAAGAATTTTTTCCAGCTTTTTCTGATCTTCTTCTATTCTGTTAATATTTTTTTCAATGTTCTGAATCTCTTTCTTTAACTTCTTTATAATTTCCTGTGATTCATCAATTGAAGTTTCATTTTTACTTTGATTATTGGAAGATAAAGATTTTAGACCAGATTTTCCAAGTGAAACATCCCTAAGGTTACCATATTGTCTTTTCTCAAGGAAATACTGTAAATCTCCCAGGTAGGTAATAATTTTTTTGTTGCTAAATTCGATTACCTTATCTGTCATGCCATCCAAAAAATCACGATCATGCGATACAACTAACAATGTACCATCAAATTCCAAAAGTGCCTGTTTGAGAATAGCTTTGGAAAGCATGTCCAAGTGATTGGTAGGCTCATCCATTACCAGTAAGTTGATTGGGTGTAACAACATAGCTGCCATCGCCAATCTTGCGCGCTCTCCACCTGATAAAACGGATACTTTTTTATCAACATCTTCTCCTCTGAAAAGAAAAGAACCCAATATGTTTCTTAATCTTGGCCTCAATTCATAAGGAGAATTTTTTTCCATAGTCTCCAGTACTGTAATTTTAGGATCAAGCGCCTCTGCTTGATTTTGAGCATAATATCCCAAAAATACATTGTGACCAAGCTCAATAATTCCATTACTTGCTTCAACATCACCTACTATTAGTTTGATAAGAGTAGATTTTCCCTCACCATTTTTACCCATAAAAGCAATTCTCTCTCCACGTACAATATGCAAATCAATCTGGTCCAGAATACAGGATTCGCCATATTTTTTCGTGAGATTTTCCACTTTTACAGTAACCTCACCAGATCTGGGTGAAGGCGGAAATTCAAAACGCATTCTACTGCTATCAGTTGTTTCAAGTTCAATACGCTCCATTCTATCCAATTCTTTGACAAGAGATTGCGCCATTTTTGCTTTACTGGCCTTAGCTTTGAATTTGTCAATCAACATTTCTTTTCTGGCAATTTCTTTTTGCTGACTGTCAAAGGTACTTTGTAACTGAGCCTGCCTTTCTGCTCTTAATTCAAGGTATTTGGAATAATTTGCTTTGTAATCATGAACCTTTCCAAGTTCTATCTCAATTGTTCTTTTTGTTAGATTATCCAGGAAAGTTTTATCGTGAGAAATAATCACGACAGCTCCTTCATATGGCATCAAGAAGTTTTCGAGCCAAATAATGGATTCAATGTCCAAGTGGTTGGTCGGCTCATCCAGTAATAACAGTTTCGGTCTTTTGAGCAGCATTTTGGCCAATTCTATTCTCATTTGCCATCCACCACTGAATTCTGTTGTTTGCCTTCCAAAATCTGTCGTTTTAAATCCAAGACCCATTAGTATTTTTTCACACTCCACCC
>JBILRD010000336.1:0-3282 GCA_044372845.1 Saprospira sp.
CATATGGCCACCAAGAAGTTCACCATATTTTTTATCAAAAATCAACTTGACAAAACCATAATTTGCTCCGGAAGCAGAAGCTTTTCCAGAAGCAGAGAATGGGAATTTACCAATTCTAACTTCGATTCCTTTTTCTTTACATTCCTGTTCTGTCATTCCAACTGAAGCAATTTCCGGCCAGCAGTAAGTACATCCAGGGATATTGTTATAGTCGATTTTTTCTGGTTTATGGTGGAATTTTCCTTCTTTGTAAGCTATGGCTTCAATGCAGGTAATCCCTTCAGCACTAGCGACATGTGCCAAAGCCTGAGTAGCTAAAACATCGCCGATTGCATAGATTCCAGAAGCATTCGTTTCATAAAAATCCCCAACTTCAATATGTCCAGACTTAGTAGTATTGATTTTCAAAGTTTCAAGACCTAAGTTTTCAGTATTTGGAGAAATTCCTGCAGCAGATAGAACGATATCGCATTCGATTTCATGCTTAGCTCCTGATTTATTTTCTGTAATTTCTACTTTACAACCGCTTTTAGAGCTTGTTACTTTCTGAACAGCAGCGCCAGTCATAATTTTCATACCAGCTTTTTCGTATATTTTTTTCATCTCCTTGGAGCAATCAGCATCTTCTCTTGGGAGAATGTTGTCCATATATTCTACGATAGTGATTTTTGTACCCATCGTATGGTAGAAATAGGCGAACTCCATTCCTATCGCACCAGATCCAACGACTACCATATTTTTAGGCATGGAAGGCAAAGTCATGGCATCACGGTAACCGATAATATTTTTACCATCAATTTTCAAATTTGGCAACTCACGAGCACGAGCACCTGTTGCTACAATGATATGCTTAGCGGTGTATTCTTTGGTTTGTCCATTGTCAGTGACGGCAACCTTTTTTGAAGCAGTTAATTTAGCATGACCATTGATGACCGTAATCTTATTCTTTTTCATAAGGAATTGAACACCCTTACTCATTTTATCAGCAACGCCGCGACTTCTATTGATGATACCGGAAAAATCAATTTTTTGATCCGATACAGTAATACCATAATCAGCTGCATGGTTAATATAGTCAAAAACCTGAGCACTTTTTAATAAGGCTTTGGTTGGAATACATCCCCAATTCAAGCAAATACCGCCAAGATTTTCGCGTTCAATAACGGCTACATTGTATCCTAATTGTGAGGCACGAATAGCAGCTACGTAGCCACCAGGTCCTGTTCCGATTACTATAATATCAAAGTTCATGTCTATTTTTTTAGTTTATGATTTTGAACAATACAACAAAGTTACATTTTTTATTAAAATGCCTGTCAAAATTAAGTATAGATATCATAATCAAAAAAAAATATTAAATAATATCTGCTCATTATATTCTATTTTTGATTTAAATAAACTAATAAATACTTTCATCGTTTAGTATTTTTCAATTCGAGCCAAGAAATAAAAATGATCCAAGAGGAAAATAAAATAATCAACAACAATGATCTAGAATTCTTGAATATTTGGGGAGCCAAAGTTCATAATTTAAAGGATATCAATCTTAAAATTCCAAGAAATCAATTGGTTGTTATCACAGGTGTGAGTGGAAGCGGCAAGTCATCTCTGGCTTTTGACACCATCTATGCTGAAGGGCAAAGAAGGTATATGGAAACTTTCTCGGCTTATGCCAGACAATTCCTTGGCGAAATGGAAAGGCCTGATGTTGAAAAAATTACCGGATTGAGTCCAGTCATAGCCATTGAACAGAAAACAACCAGTAAAAATCCCAGATCAACAGTTGGGACGGTTACTGAGATTTATGATTTTTTGAGGCTTCTATTTGCCCGTGCTTCCAACGCTTACTCCTATGTCAGTGGTAAAAAAATGGAACAATACACTGAGGAACAGATTATCGAAAGTATCTATGATAATTTTTATGGTAGAAAAGGAATATTACTAGCTCCTGTAGTAAGAGGTCGAAAAGGACATTACAGAGAATTATTCGAACAATACAGGAAGCAGGGTTTTGGCAAAATGAGGATTGATGGTGAAATCGTTGATATTTTACCAGATATGCAAATTGACCGATATAAAACTCATGATATTGAGTTGGTGGTTGACAGATTAAACATCGAGGAAGAAAGAAAAGACAGATTGTCAGCCTCCTTAAAAATAGCACTGAAGCATGGCAATGGATTTGTAATGTTTATGGAGCACGAAACTGACAAAATTTTTCAGTACAGTAAAAATCTGATGTGTATTGATTCGGGCATTTCTTACGAAGAACCATCACCCAATACTTTCTCATTTAACTCTCCCTACGGTGCTTGCCCTTCCTGTAAAGGTTTGGGTATAGTTTATGAAGTTGATATGAAATTAGTCATACCGGATAATGACAAAAGTATCAATGATGGCGCTATCGTTCCGCTTGGCGAAACCAGAAAAAACATGGTTTTCAATCAGTTAAAAGAATTGTCAAAAAAATTCAAATTTTCACTGACAGAACCTATCAAAAATGTTCCGCAGAAAGCCTTAGATATCATTCTTAATGGTGGAGATGACTCGATTAAAGCAGCAGATTACGGACATGACGATCTGATGATCAACATCGCAAGGGATGGGTTGGTGAACATGCTGAAAAAGTATTTTTCTGAATCCTATTCAGAGAAAGTAAGACAATGGGCTGAGGATTTTATGACACTATCTGATTGTCCTGAATGTCAAGGTAGTCGATTAAAAAAAGAATCCTTGTTTTTTAAAGTACTTGATAAAAATATATATGATTTATCCACTTTAGACATTAAATCCTTGCATGACTGGATTGAACTATCCTTGGAGAAAATGGATGGCAAACAAAAAATTATTGCTACCGATATCATCAAGGAATTAAAACTAAGACTGGGATTTTTATTGGACGTTGGTTTAGATTACCTGACCTTAAACAGAACGGCTGGAACCCTTTCAGGTGGAGAATCACAAAGAATACGACTAGCCACCCAAATTGGCTCTCAATTGACTGGAATAACTTATATTTTAGATGAACCTAGTATTGGTCTGCACCAACGGGACAACGAGCGTTTAATCAATGCCTTGAAAGAGTTGGCAGAAATAGGCAATACAGTTTTAGTGGTAGAGCATGACAAAGATATCATGTTGGCCTCCGATTATCTGATTGATTTAGGCCCGAGGGCTGGAAAATTTGGCGGTGAAATTGTGGCTGAGGGCAAACCGGAAGAATTTTTAAAAATCAGCTCCAATACCTCCGATTTTCTTAGCGGAAGAGTAAAGATAGAAGTT